>CALFBU010000171.1 GCA_937951455.1 uncultured Rhizobiaceae group bacterium | reverse complement strand
AACGGCATCTACGATGCGGATGCAAAGACGCTTCAATTGTCGAAGACCGTAAACCTTACCACTTCAAGCGGCATGGTTCTTGTTTTGGAAGATGCCAGTGTCGATATTGGCAATTCCATTATGCATACAAATAACCCGATTACCGGTAAAAGCCCACAAGCTGATATTTCATCAAACGCGATGATGGTTGAAGACGGTGGGAATAAACTCATTTTCGAAGGACGTGTGCGGATGACGCTGCGTCCGGATGAACTTAAAAAGGCAAATTCAAATAATGATCAGAATTAAACCCTTCATCATTCTTGGTTTTCTCATATCCACCTTGGGATTTGCGATACCTAGCTTTGCGCAATCTGCTGGTGGTGCTTTTAAGGGTATCGGGAACAATAACGACCCCATTCAGATTGAGGCCGATAAGCTTGAAATTATCGATGATGAAAATACGGCTTTGCTGACAGGCAATGTCAGTGTTGTGCAAGGTGAAACCTTGATGCAGGCGACCCGTATCAAGGTTTTTTACGAACGCGCTGGTGAAAGCGGCAAAACCAAAAGCGGTATTCGCCAGATTGAGGCCAGTGGAAAAGTTGCCGTTCGCTCAGGTGAAAACAAGGTCTCTGCTGATCAGGCAACTATCAACATGATTTCCGAAACCGTGTTGATGACGGGCAATGTTATCGTCAGCCAGGCGGGTAATGTTCTGTCTGCCTGCAAGGTGACTGTGAATCTGAAAACCAATGTTTCCAATGTGACGCCGTGTAGTTCTTCGTCTGGCAGTTCTGGTAATGAACGGGTTAAAATATTGCTGACGCCAAAATCGCGAAATTAATTGGTTTGCATGCCAAATTTTCATCGTTAAAGAAAATTAACTGTAATTCGTGTATTTGTAGCTAACAAAACGTTTATTGGAATATCACTTTGGGCTTTCTTAAAAACATCTCCGGCTTGGTAAAAAAGCCCAAGGCCCGTCAGGTCAATTGGGCTGATGCACCACTTGAAGGTTCGCCCGTTGATGCACCGGAAATTCGTATTGCATCACCATCACCCATCTCACAACCAGCCTCGCAGCCAACCCATCAACCGCAATCGCGTGAAGGTGTCTTGCTCGTTTCTGGCATCCAAAAAAGCTACAAGGGACGCAAGGTTGTTGAGAATGTAAACCTGGGTGTAAGGCGCGGTGAAGCGGTTGGATTGCTGGGGCCCAATGGTGCGGGCAAGACCACAAGCTTTTACATGATTACCGGTCTTGTGCAGGCTGATGCTGGTAAAATCGAGCTCAATGGACACGACATTACCAAGACACCCATGTATCGAAGGGCGCGTCTTGGTATTGGCTATCTACCGCAAGAAGCCAGTATTTTCAGAGGCTTAAGCGTAGAAAACAACATCCGCGCAGTTTTGGAAGTGGTTGAACCCAACAAGAAAGAGCGTGAACGTCAGCTTGATGCACTACTTGATGAATTTTCCATTTCGCATCTTCGAAAATCTCCCTCGATTGCACTTTCAGGCGGTGAGCGTCGGCGCTGTGAAATTGCACGTGCGCTCGCGACAAGACCTTCTTTCATGTTGCTGGATGAACCGTTCGCCGGCATCGACCCGATTGCTGTCGGGGACATTCAGGATCTGGTTCGTCATCTGACCCGTCGCGGCATTGGCGTTCTTATTACGGATCATAATGTGCGGGAGACGCTGGGGCTGATTGACCGCGCTTATATTATCCATGCAGGAAATGTCTTGACCCACGGCAGTCCGAACGAAATCGTTCAAAATCCCGACGTGCGACGACTTTATCTTGGAGAGCAATTTACTCTTTAGGAATATGTTTCTGTTACCTTCATGCAATAAGCAGGCCAATTCAAACAAGAGCTTGCAAAAACATGAGGTAGGTAACCATGGCGCTTTCAGCTCGTTTACAACAGAAGCAATCGCAATCACTCGTGATGACGCCACAACTGGCGCAATCGATTAAACTATTACAATATAGCCACCTTGAGTTGGCTGATTTTGTTCAGGACGAAATTGAAAAGAACCCCCTACTCGAAATGGGTAATGAGAATAGCATTGCTGCAACAGAGCCTGCTTCTGAAAAAGTTGAAAAAGACGATGTTATTTCGAACGAAATGAAACTCGATGCGGGTGAAAACGCCAATGACCTCGATGCATCTTTTGAAAACGTCTATGATGAAGGCATTGCGGGCGCAGAAAAAGCAAACAAAGACAACATCCAATCGCTTAGTACCGCATCTTCCAGCGGAACGTCTTCAAGCAATACGGATAACACAGATTTTCTGGCAAGCATCGGCCAGACTGTCAGCCTTGCACAACACTTAAATGAACAGGTTTCGCTTAATTTCAGCGATCAGAAAAATCGTGAAATTGCAGCCTATATTGCGCATGGCCTATCTGAAGATGGATATTTTCAGGAAGACCTGAATGATATAGCCATGCTTAATAACGTCAGCGTTGCTCAAGTTGAAAAAGTTCTGGCCAAGTTTCAAACCTTTGATCCACCCGGCATCGGTGCGCGCAATTTGCGTGAATGTCTTGCTATTCAATTGCAAGAAAAAGACCGTTTCGATCCAGCCATGCAAAAACTGATCGAGAACCTACCTCTCTTGGCTAAGCGTGAATTTGAAAAATTGATGAAGCTTTGTGAAGTGAGCCGCGAAGACTTTAATGACATGATCCGCGAGATAAAAGAGTTGGATCCAAGACCTGCTGCACGATATGAGCCGATACTTTCGCAAAATGTCGTACCTGATGTGCTTATCAGACAAAAGAGAGATGGCAGTTGGGCAATCGATCTGAACCCTGAAACATTACCCAGAGTGCTGGTTAATCATAGCTATCATGCAGAGCTGACTTCTGCCGTAAAAACACCTGAAGGCAAGGAATTTATTGCCGAATGCATGGGCAACGCCAGCTGGCTGACCAAAAGTCTCGATCAAAGGGCGCAAACCATTCTTAAAGTGGCGACTGAAATTGTTAAACAACAGGACATGTTTTTTGCGCAAGGGGTGGAACATCTTCGTCCGCTAAATCTTAAAACTGTTGCCGATGCCATTAAAATGCACGAATCAACCATAAGCCGGGTGACCTCAAACAAGTTCCTCATGTGTGATCGGGGAATTTTTGAACTTAAATATTTCTTCTCATCTTCAATTAGTTCAAGTGATGGTGAGGAGGGATATGCGTCGCAAAGTGTGAAGCATAAAATCAAACAGCTGGTTGATTTGGAATCTCCCAAAAAAGTGCTTTCAGACGACCAAATTGTGCTAAAATTGCAGGAAACTGGCATAGAAATCGCAAGACGCACGGTTGCCAAATATCGTGAAGCCATGCGTATTCCGTCTTCAGTTGAACGTCGCCGCGAGAAAAAACAGCAGGCCTAATACCTCTGAAATATAAATTTATGTTTGGGAATTGCCATATAAGCCTCCTCCGCGCTACGCTTGCACTGTAGCGATAACAAAATTGGAGTACAAAATGAGCTTACAAATTTCAGGCAAACACATGAACATTGGGGATACACTAACGGCACGTATCCAAGACAGGCTTGATGAAGCCGTCACCAAATATTTCCCAGGGGGATATCGAGGTCATGTAACGCTTGAAAAGACAGGTAACCGTTTTATTTGTGAGTGTATCATACACCTCGATAGCAGTGCCGATTTGCAAAGCACAGCTAATGAGATGGATCCAACAGCATCTTTTGAAGCAGCCGCTGACAAGATTGAAAAAAGGCTAAGACGCTACAAGCGCCGCCTGAAAGACCACCACGGAAATGCAGACAAGGTTGCAAGAGCGCAAGCAGCTTATGCAATCGTTGAATCACCTGCGCCAGAAGAAGAAATGCCGGAGGAATATAACCCGGTCATCATCGCAGAATCACTTACCAGCATAGAAACCCAAAGTGTTGCTGAAGCTGTTATGAAACTCGACTTGATTGATACCCCAGTTGTTGTTTTCACCAATGCAGGCAGCGGTAAAACCAACGTGGTCTACCGCCGCGAAGATGGTAACATCGGCTGGGTAGACCCTTCCTAATAACCTTATTAGTTAGGCATCACAGGCTTTAAATTATTATAAAAAGCGGATGAAGCGATATCAACGCGCTCACTGGCTAACATCAGGGGCGCGCCATCTGCTCCAAACAATGCCCAATAAGTTTGATTTTCTTCGAGTTCGGGCGTTTGTGGGAAGGCCGTTCTAATCTCATCCGTTGTCATTTCACGCATATAGGCAATTGCATTCGAGCCCATTTGCGCCAGCTTTTTTGCATCCTGATTATTCAATTCTACATCATGGAACATAAAACTACTCCTTTTCTGCACCTGATTTAATCGATATTTTGCGAATTATTCTTTCCGGTTGAATTCGGATGAGATCAATCTCAAGAAGACCATTTTCCAAATTTGCGCCACTTACTTCTATGCCTTCTGCCAGAACAAAAGCGCGTTGGAATTGCCTTGCTGCAATGCCGCGATGCAAGAATACACGTTCCTGATCGTCAATTTGCTTGCCAGAAATCGTCAGCTGGTTTTCTTCAATGCTGATATCAAGCTCATCTTCGCGAAATCCAGCAACGGCAAGCGTTATGCGTAGCAGATCGCCCTTTTCACCCGGCTGGGTTTGCAAACGTTCAATATTATATGGCGGATAGCCATCGTTGGCGCTTTTCGTGGCGCGCGTCAGTACGCGTTCCAATTCATCAAAACCCAGTAATAAAGGGCTTGAAAACCCTGCAATACGTGACATGAGCTTTTCCTATTGTTTATCCTGATAAACATATGGGTACTCAAGGTTTGAGGTTCAACATTCATCTATTTTCTGGTTAAAGAACGCGATTGTTTCCTAAATGGAAATAATGTTTCTTATCTGCTCCAAATTGACAATATTCTGGTATTTGATAGCCAAAGGCTAACTAAATTCAAATTCAGGAGTGAGCAATGTCAGATCGTATTAATGTAGGCGGATTAAATGTTGATAGTGGGCTTTATGCCTTTGTAAATGAACAAGCACTTCCCGGTACCGGCATTGACCAGGACAAATTCTGGGCTGATCTTGAAAAGCTTGTAACTGACCTTGCTCCAAAAAACGTATCCTTGCTTGAAAAGCGCGATGAGCTTCAGGCAAAAATGGATGAGTACTATAAAACAAATAGCACCAACTATAATCTTGAGGACTATAAAAAGTTTCTGACAGACATCGGTTATCTTGTTCCTGAGGGTGGGAAATTTTCGGTCGATACGTCGAATGTAGACCCTGAAATTGCCATGGTTGCCGGGCCGCAGCTGGTTGTGCCGATCATGAATGCCCGCTACGCATTGAACGCAGCCAACGCACGTTGGGGTTCCTTATATGATGCGCTTTATGGCACTGACGCCATCTCGGACGAGGGCGGTGCAGAAAAAGGCAAGGCATACAATCCAAAGCGCGGCGATAAGGTTATTGCATGGGCGCGTGACTTCCTAAACAAATCTGTGCCACTGGATGGCTCATGGAGCGATGCGACCAAACTCGAAGTTGTTGACGGTGAATTGCACATCACACTTGAAGGCGGCAAAACAGTAGGGCTTTCAAACCCTGCGCAGTTTGTTGGTTTTCAAGGGGAGGCTTCAAACCCAACATCTGTACTCGTCAAACGCAATGGCCTGCATGCTGACATCATCATTGATGCTGACCATCCGATTGGCAAAACGGACAAGGCAAACATTGCCGATGTGGTTTTGGAATCAGCTCTTACCACCATTTGTGACTGTGAAGATTCTGTTGCAGCCGTTGATGGTGAGGACAAGGTTTTAGCTTACCAAAACTGGCTTGGTCTCATGAAAGGCGATTTATCTGAGAGCTTTGAAAAAGGCGGCACTGTCATTACGCGAAAGCTTAATCCTGACCGTGTATACACAGCTGGCAATGGCAAAACTTTCACGCTGGCAGGGCGCTCGCTTCTACTGGTTCGTAATGTTGGCCACCTGATGACCAACCCTGCCATTACCTTTGACGGTGGCAAGGAAATTCCGGAAGGCATTATGGATTGCATGATGACCGCCATGATCGCGCTGCATGACCTGGGCGAAAATGGTCGCAAGGGCAATTCACGCGAAGGTTCCATGTATATTGTGAAACCAAAAATGCATGGTCCTGAAGAAGTTGCTTTCGCAGTTGAAATCTTTGGCCGTGTTGAACAGGCTTTGGGCATGAATCCCGATACGCTCAAGATGGGCATTATGGATGAAGAGCGCCGTACCACAGCAAACCTTAAAGAATGTATTCGAGCTGCCAAAGAACGTGTTGTGTTCATCAATACAGGCTTCCTAGATCGCACTGGAGATGAAATTCATACCTCAATGTTGGCGGGTCCTATGCTTCGAAAAGCGGACATGAAGGGTGCAGCCTGGATTTCAGCTTATGAAGACTGGAATGTGGACATTGGTCTTGAGTGTGGCCTTTCAGGCCATGCACAAATCGGAAAGGGTATGTGGGCAATGCCAGATCTCATGGCCGACATGTTGGAGCAGAAAATTGGTCATCCAAAAGCGGGTGCAAACTGTGCCTGGGTTCCGTCACCAACGGCTGCGACGCTTCACTCGACACACTATCATCAGGTCAACGTTGCGGAAGAACAATCCAAAATCTCGACCAGAGGCCGTGCAAAACTTGATGACATTCTGACCATTCCGGTTGCCATTCGTCCAAACTGGTCGCCCGAGGATATTCAAAACGAGTTGGATAACAATGCGCAAGGTATTCTGGGTTACATGGTGCGCTGGGTAGAGCAGGGCGTTGGCTGTTCCAAAGTGCCTGACATTAACAATGTTGGTCTTATGGAAGATCGCGCAACGCTTCGTATTTCGACACAGCATATTGCGAACTGGTTAAAGCACGGCATCACAAACAAAGAGCAAGTTATGGAAACCTTGAAACGTATGGCAGGTGTTGTGGACGGGCAAAATGCTGGTGATCCTGAATACCGCAATATGTCACCGGACTTTGATAATTCCGTTGCGTTTCAGGCGGCATGTGAACTGGTCTTTGAAGGCGACATTCAACCTTCTGGCTATACAGAGCCAGTGCTTCACCGCAAGCGTTTGGAATTTAAAGCAGCTAATGCTTAAATCATAAAACTATGAACCAATAAAAAACCCCGCTCAAAAGGCGGGGTTTTTTATATTCAATTTCGAATTGGTTACGTTTGTTTGACGATTACCTTTGCACCCGGTTTCACCCGTGCATGAAGATCGATGATGTCCTGGTTCATCAAACGAATACAGCCAGAAGAAACCGCCTTGCCGATTGACCACCATTCCGGTGTTCCGTGCAGGCGGTAAAGCGTATCGCGGCCACCCTTCGTTAGATATAGCGCACGCGGACCCAGAGGATTTGTAAGACCTGGCGGCATGCCTTTGCGCCATTTTGCCAATTCCGGTCTGCGTCTGATCATTGGAGCAGGTGGTGTCCATGTTGGCCATTCGCGCTTCCAGCCGATGCGTGCATTGCCAGACCATGCAAAACCTTGCTTGCCCACGCCAACGCCATAACGTACAGCCTTGCCGCCAGGCTGGACAAGATATAAATGACGCGCTGGCACATCAACGATGACCGTACCTGGGCGTTCTTTTGTGTTGTAGTCTACAATCTGGCGGAGAAATTCTTTATCCACTTTCTTAAGTGGGATAGCGGGAAGTTTAAAACCCCCATCTACACGCGCTGCATAATCTGCTCTAAATTCGCGTGTTGGGTCTCTTGAAATTGAAGAACAACTTGCCAAAGCAACAGTTGATAAGAGTGATAATGTGAATGCACGTCTATTCATTTGATCTGCCTCAATTGATTATTCTGCCTTTGGATTTGGGGCGACAGAGTAACTCTTGTAAACTTAATTCAACAAACGGCCATGATTCGCAAATGAAATTTTGGAACTTGACCCGTGTGCAGAAGAAATGTTGCAAACGGGCAACAATGAAAAAAGAAGTTTTTGTAATGCCGATCGTATCTATTAATCAAGGTGAAGACGGGTTTGATGGGCGCCAATCCGAGATGGCAATGGTCATTCGCCGTGGGGTTATCAAAGGGTTTGCCGAGAGTGATCTTGTGTTTTTGCCTGAGTTGACTTTATCGAATAGCAGGCGGGCTGACCTCGTTTCGCTTAATCGCAAGGGCGAGATTATTATCTTTGAGATTAAATCCTCAATTGCGGATTTTCAGGTAGATACCAAATGGCATGAGTATAAAGCCTTTTGTGACAAGTTTTATTTCGTCACACATCCCAGTGTGCCTATGGAAATTTTTCCTGAAGACGAAGGCTTTGTGTTTGCAGATGAACACGGATGCGAAGTTATGCGTGAAGCGCCAACCGAAAGACTGGCACCTGCCACACGAAAAGCGCTCACCTTGCGATTTGCCAGAAGTGCTGCACTGCGCACAAAGCGACTAACGCTTCATGAGCAATTTACAGAAAATGCAATTGAGTAGGCTTAATACTTAGCGTGGTGCGCGTTTAGCCAATATGCGCTGAAGCGTTCTGCGATGCATGTTCAAACGTCTTGCAGTTTCAGAAACATTGCGATCGCAAAGTTCATAAACGCGTTGAATATGCTCCCAGCGCACACGGTCTGCCGACATCGGATTTTCTGGCGGATCCGCCTTGTCCGATGGTTTGCGCATCAAAGCTGTATAAACATCATCGGCATCTGCAGGTTTTGCCAGATAATCAATTGCACCCATTTTTACAGCGGTCACCGCGGTTGCTATATTGCCGTAGCCAGTGAGAATGATCGCTTTGCAATTGGGTTTCACATTGCGAATGCCTTCAATCACATCCAACCCGTTGCCATCGTTCAAGCGCATGTCGACGACCGCAAAATCAGGCGCACCGATTTTAATCTTGGCCATGCCCTCGGCAACACTTTCCGCTGTCTCAACGGAAAAACCTCTCGTCTCCATGGCACGCGCCAATCTTTGTAGAAACGGTCTGTCATCGTCCACGATAAGCAAATTATTATTTTCGCCTATCTCTTCAGGTAATTGGTTTATGTCTGTCATTTCAAATACTTTTTGATTTATTTTAATAGTATGTGGGTCACCAAACCCCATTTGTCAAAGGTCTGGCATTGTAATTTTGTCATCTATTTTTAGCTTCCAAAGCTTCTCTTGGCCAACTGATATGGACACAAGCTCCGCTAAACTGGCTCTGCCTATCTGAACCAAAAGTAAGTGTGGCACCGCTACGCTCCAATAAGGTTTTTGCAATAAACAGACCAAGACCCAATCCACCACTCTGCGTTGATCGTGAGCGTCTGGTGACGAACGGTTCGCCAATTCTTGCCAGAACCTCATCATCAAAACCACGCCCATCATCCATGACCTTGACCCAAATGGTCTCTTCATCCCAGCCGGTTTCAAGCGCTACATTTTCATCCGCATAATCAACTGAATTTTCTACGATGTTACCTAGGCCATATAAAATTCCAGGGTTCCTTATACAATCAGGGACACGTCGTCCTTCTGGTTTTTTGACCAGTACGGATACGCCAAAATTTCGGTGCGGTTCAGCGATTTCTTCCATCAAGGCTGTAAACGGCATTGTCCCAATATGGCGGTCGCCTTCTGTTGAAAGAGAGGTTAGTTTTTGCAGGATATCGCGACACCTTTCTGCCTGACTTCTCAACAAGGCAGCATCTTCATAAAGTGTTGAGCCTTGTTCAAGCTCACGCGTCATCTCTTTGGACACAAGTGCTATTGTCGCCAGTGGCGTGCCCAATTCGTGGGCGGCAGCGGCTGCCAGTCCATCCAGGTTTGATAAATGTTGTTCACGTTGGAGTACCAATTCGGTTGCGGTAAGCGCATCAGACAATTTGCGAGCTTCATCCGCCACACGAAAAGCGTAGATTGCCGTAAATGAAAGACTGGAAATCACCGCAATCCACATGCCCGCAATGTAGATATTGGGCAATTGCAAAGTCACACCATCAAGCCATGGCAGCGGCAGGTGAAAAAAAGCCAGAAAGGTCGTGCAGAATATCGCCAGTAAGCCTAACGACAATGTGTATTTGTTGGACAGGGCCGTAGCAGAAATAACTACGGGCACGAGCAGTAAAAATGAAAACGGATTTTGCAAACCACCCGTTAAAAACAGCAGAGCGGCCAGCTGCACCACATCATAAGCAAGCAGGGCTGCTGAAGCGCGAGAGGAAAGGCGCTGGTTTGGGGGATATCTAAACTTGAGCAATAGATTTAGAAAAATCGAAACCGATATCAGTGCAAAACAAAATACCGGTTCGAAATTAAATTCAAGCAATTGCCATACGGCAAACACAGCAGCAGACTGCCCGAGTACCGCAAGCCATCTGACATTAATAAGCGTTTTGAGGCGCAAGTTATGGCTTGGGCCGCCCTGATTTATCTCCGTAAGTTCTGCAAGCGCCAAAGGCTACTCCCTAAAGAGGCTTATGCATTGATATCAACAATAACGCGTCCACGCACTTTGCCGTCAACAATGTCTGTTGCAGTCTGGATGATATCATCAAAGCCTATTTCAGTCGTCAGCGCTTCAAGTTTGCTCATATCCAGATCCGTGGCAATTCTGCTCCACGCTTCCTTGCGCAACTCTTTTGAAGCCATGACTGAATCCACGCCTAACAATGCAACACCACGGAGAATGAAAGGCATTACCGTTGCGGGCAGATCAAACCCTTGCGCCAAACCACAGGCTGCAACTGCACCACCATAATTTGTTTGTGCCAAGAGGTTTGCCAATGTGTGGGAACCCACCGCATCAACACCACCCGCCCAACGCTCCTTGCCCAGCGGCCTGCCCGCTTCGGAAAGTTCTGCACGGTCTATGATTTCATTTGCACCCAGTTCCTTGAGGAAATCACTCTCATCTACACGACCTGTAGAGGCAATGACATGATAACCAAGCTTTGAAAGAATTGAGATAGCCACCGAACCAACGCCGCCGTTTGCACCTGTTACAACGATTGGACCTGATGCCGGTGTAATGCCATAGCGCTCCAGCGCCATAACGCAAAGCATGGCGGTATAACCTGCGGTTCCAACACCCATGGCTTGTTTGG
>CALFBU010000170.1 GCA_937951455.1 uncultured Rhizobiaceae group bacterium | reverse complement strand
CCCCATGGGCGGCATGCCCGGTGGCGCTGGAATGCCTGATCTTTCAAAAATGAGCCCGCAGGAAATTCAAAAAATGGCACAAGACATGGGCATCAAAGTGCCTGGTGGCAAAGGGCCATTTGGGGGTAAAAAATAATGACACCTCAAGAAAAACTAAATCAACACCGTGGCTCGATTGATAATCTTGATGCCGCACTGATTAATATCATGGCTGAACGGTTTCGCGTCACTAAGGCAGTTGGCGTTCTGAAGGCTGAAAATGATTTCCCCCCGTCTGATCCAGACAGGGAAAAAAGACAGGTCGAGCGTTTGCGCAAACTTGCAACGGACGCAAACCTTGATCCCGATTTTGCTGAAAAGCTTCTGAACTTCGTAATTTCAGAAGTAATTCAGCATCACAAACAAGCTCGGAAATAATTCCGAAAAATCCATTTAAAAATTCCCAAGGAGAACACTAACAATGGCAACTAAAATCAGACTGGCCCGTGGAGGCTCAAAAAAACGTCCTTTCTACTCAATCGTAGTCGCAGACGTACGCGCACCTCGCGATGGCCGTTTCATTGAGAAACTGGGTACATTCAACCCGCTTCTTGCTAAAGACAACGAGCAGCGCGTGAACATGGACCTTGACCGCGTTAAGCATTGGTTGGGAGAAGGCGCTCAGCCAACAGATAAGGTTCTGCGTTTCCTAGACGAAGCTGGCATCCTAAAGCGTGAGCCACGCAACAACCCGAACAAGGCAAAGCCGGGCAAAAAAGCTCAAGAGCGCATTGCTGAAAAAGAGCAAAAAGAACAAGACGCAAAAGATGCAGCCGAAGCCGCAGAAGCTGAAGCAAAGGCAGCAGCCGAAGCACCAGCTGAAGAGGCTCCTGCAGAGGAAGCACCAGCCGAAGAAGCTGCTAGCGAAGAAGCAAAATCCGAGTAATTGCTTTTTGAAAAATTATGGTATGAAACGGGTAGCAATCATTTGCTGCCCGTTTTTCTTTGGAACATCATATGACTGACACAAAAATCCTCCTCGCCCAAATAGGCGCACCTCATGGCATCAAGGGTGAAGTGCGCGTGAAACCTTTTGGCGAACCGGACATGCTCGATCAATACGGCAAGCTGGAAACCAGGGACGGCAAAAAATTCAAGATCAAGCGCATGCGGCCACAGAAAAACATGATGGTCGTAAAATTTGAAGGCGTAAACACGCGCGAAGAAGCCGAAGCGCTGAACCGCGTAGAACTTTACATAGACCGCGCCAAACTGCCTGAACTGGAAGACGAAGACGAATTTTACATCGAAGATCTGATCGGCATGGATGTGCTGAATGAAAGTGGCGAAACCATAGGCACGGTCCTGACCGTCTCAAACTTCGGCGCGGGCGACATGATTGAAGTAAAACCAACCAACAGCAGCTCAACCCATTATCTGCCCTTCACAAAAGAAGTTGTGCCTGAGATTGATTTTGAAAACGGAAGCCTGACCGTTATTCCGCCGATAGAGGTGAGTGAGCGGGATGAAGCCCCTTCGACAAGCTGAGGGTGAGGATGTATGCTAATGCAAGTTAAAGAAATAGCCCTCATCCTGAGCCTGTCGAAGGACGAGAGCGGAATGCAATCATGACCTTCAAAGCCTCCATCATAACCCTCTACCCGGAAATGTTCCCGGGCTCTTTGGCCATGTCACTGGCTGGCAATGCTTTGGAAAATAATACCTGGTCGCTGGAGACCACAAACCTGCGCGACTACGGCAAAGGCAAACATTCAAATGTCGATGATACGCCCGCAGGTGGCGGTGCGGGCATGGTGCTGCGCGCTGACGTCTTGGCGGAAGCGATTGATGCAACCACCAACGAACAAGACACGCGCCAGCGCCTGCTGATGTCACCACGAGGAAAACCGCTGACCCAGAAAAAAGTGCGCGAACTTGCAAAGGGCGATGGCGTGGTCATCGTCTGCGGTCGGTTCGAAGGCGTCGATGAACGCGTGATCGAAGCGCGAAACTTGCAAGAAGTTTCTATCGGCGATTACATTCTCTCAGGCGGAGAGCCAGCCGCAACCATCCTGCTGGACGCCATTGTACGCCTGCTACCGGGTGTCATGGGCAATCACGAAAGCGGCGAGACCGAAAGCTTTGAAAACAACCTTCTCGAACACCCTCACTACACCCGCCCGGCAGAATTTGAAGGCAAAACTATTCCTGAAGTGCTCACCTCAGGCAACCATGGTAAGGTAGACCAATGGCGGCATGAAAAATCCGTTGAACTGACCAAGGCAAGACGGCCTGATTTATTGAAGGATAAATAATGCTTTTAGACACACCGCTTTGTGACTTCGGCTGGAAAGCACCGGATTTTACGCTTCAAGACCCTGATGGCAAAAGCTTTACGATGTCGGAGCATTTGGGCGAAAACGGCCTGCTCATCGCTTTCATCTGCAATCATTGCCCCTATGTTGTCGCCATCGCGGAGCGTCTGGCGCAAGATGCAAGTGACTTGATGGGTGAGGGCATAAACGTGCTGGCTGTGATGTCCAATGATTATCAATACGTATCAGCCGACAGTCCGGAAAATATGAAGAAATTCGCTCAACGTTACGACTTCAAATTTCCCTATCTGGTCGATGAAACCCAGGAAGTCGGCAAAGCCTACGGCGCAGTCTGCACCCCGGATTTCTTCGGCCTGAATAAAGACGGCGAACTCCAATACCGAGGCCGTCTCGACAGCGCAGGCAT
>CALFBU010000169.1 GCA_937951455.1 uncultured Rhizobiaceae group bacterium | reverse complement strand
CCATTTGCATCCCAAAACAGATGCCGAAGTATGGAATTTTGTTTTCGCGTGCATAAGTGACGGCTTTGATTTTACCTTCCGCACCGCGTTCACCAAAACCGCCCGGTACGAGAATGCCATCGACATCGCCCAAATGTTCGGCAGTGTCTTCGCCTTCGAACATTTCTGACTCCAGCCATTTCAGATTGACCTTCACTTCATTGGCAATGCCGCCATGTTGAAGCGCTTCTATCAGTGATTTATAGGCGTCTTTCAGAACCGTATATTTACCCACAATGGCGATATTGACTTCGCCTTCCGGATTTTGAATTTTGTGACTGATTTCTTCCCAATTCTTCATGTTTGGCTTGGGCGCAGGGTCAATGCCGAAGGCGTCCAGCACTTCCTGGTCAAGGCCTTCCTTGTGATAGGTCATCGGCACATCGTAAATGGACTTGGCATCCAGCGCCTGAATAACAGCTGATGGGCGAACATTACAAAATTGCGAAAGCTTGCGGCGCTCTTCCTTGGGGATTTCACGATCCGCACGCACCAGCAGAATATCCGGCTGGATGCCGATGGAGCGCAGTTCCTTGACCGAGTGCTGTGTTGGCTTGGTTTTCAATTCGCCAGCCGCCCAAATCCACGGCATCAGCGTTAAATGCACATAGATGCACTGACCACGCGGCAAATCATTGCCCAATTGTCTAATACTCTCAAAGAATGGCAACGCCTCGATATCGCCTACTGTGCCGCCAATTTCAACCAATACGAAATCATAGTCATCATTGCCGTCCAGCACGAAGTTCTTGATTTCATTTGTAACATGTGGAATGACTTGCACGGTTGCGCCCAGATAGTCACCGCGTCGTTCCTTGGTGATGATATCGGAATAAATCCGCCCGGTCGTGATATTATCCGACTGGTTTGCAGGACGTCCAGTGAAGCGTTCATAATGCCCCAAATCAAGATCGGTCTCTGCGCCATCATCAGTCACAAAGCATTCTCCGTGCTGATAGGGAGACATTGTTCCCGGATCAACATTCAAATAAGGGTCCAGTTTACGCAGTCTGACCTTGTACCCACGGGCTTGTAACAGCGCACCTAATGCAGCTGAAGCAAGACCTTTGCCAAGTGAGGAAACCACGCCTCCAGTGATAAAAACATAACGAGCCATGGGATTAAAGAATTAACGATAGAAATTGGATTCGGATAGTAAAAAATGCATCTATCCCAAAAAAAATGCCCCGAATTTTCATTCAGGGCATTTTATGTGAATATTTTTTGGTTTAGTTGCCAGTTGGCACCTGTGGTTCCTGATTGTCATCGCCACCGATGGAGAGATCACTACCGCCTGGAAGTTGGTCAAGAATACCACCCTCGCCGCCTTGCTGTTCTTGAAGTGGAAGATTATCCAGAACGCCGCCGCCTTCAACACCTGAAATAATGCCCAGTGCAATCGATGTTGCAAAGAATGCTGTGGCCAAAATGGCTGTGGTGCGGGTTAAAGCATTTGCAGCACCACGCGCAGACATAAAGCCGCCGCCTGAACCACCGCCGCCCATGCCGAGCGCGCCGCCCTCTGAGCGTTGCAACAATACGACAATCACAAGTGCGATCACAATCATCAAATGGATTACAATAAGTACGGTTTCCATATTTTCCCCGTTTAGCCGCTTGGGCTATTAAATTTTAAACTTGGCGCTCTTTTACACGGTTGGTTAAAGAGTGCAAACCCTGATTTGTTCACTTTAGAGATGGGTATAAAACTTGAAATTACAATAAATCAGGCAAGTTCATTATAAGCAGCACAAATTCCCATGAAATCATCCGCCTTCAAGCTTGCGCCACCAACCAGAGCGCCATCGACATTTGCAATGCCCATAAGCTCGACTGCATTGGATGGTTTGACCGAACCACCATATAACAAGCGCATTGTAGCACCTTCATCACCAAATCTCTCACTCAGATTTTCACGCATAAACGCATGTGCCTCTTTGACATCATCGCTTGAAGGCACAAGACCCGTCCCAATCGCCCATACAGGCTCATAGGCTACTACGACGTCTGAAGCCTTTGCGTCGTCGGGCATGGAACCATCCAATTGATCTTTTAATACAGCAAGCGTGTCACCCGATTTGCGCTCAGCTTCTGTTTCACCAATGCAAACGATGGTCAAAAGCCCTGCTCGCAAACCTGCTTCCGCCTTTGCTTTGACCGTAGCATTGCTTTCGCCATGGTCAGTGCGACGCTCCGAGTGTCCTACAATGACAGCAGTCGCACCTGCGTCCTTGATCATTTCTGCGGAAACATCGCCTGTATGCGCGCCTGATTCATTCGCGTGACAATCCTCACCACCAATATCAATGTAAGAATCAACAACAACTTCCGCTGCAGATGAAATCAGAGTAGCTGGCGTACAAATCAGCATATCAACTTTTTGACGAAGATCTGCGTCGTATTTTTTATCCATGGCGGAGACTTCTTTCAGCGAAGCCTTCAGGCCATTCATTTTCCAGTTTCCAGCGACCAATGGTTTAATATCAGGTGTCATTTTGAACTCTCGATTGTGTTTATTTGCGCCATTTCTAACCTGTAATTAAAAAAACGCAATCGTGAGACACAAATCATGCACACATGCTTGAGTAGTGCACTGCGAGTCGGTATATCGTTACAACAGATTTTATTTGCTTGGATACACATACATCATGATGGATTTACTAAGAGGCTTTTCTAAAGGCTGGGTTGCAAAAATTCTTATTGCGCTGCTAATCGGCAGTTTTGCTATTTGGGGTGTTTCCAGCAGTATCTTGTTTGGTCCTGCTGCTAATGTTGTCCAGGTGGGTGATACGAATATCACCGCACAGGAATACCGCTTTGCATACGACAATCAGCTTAACGCGATGTCACAGCAGGCAGGCCGTAGAATAACCAGACAAGAGGCTGATGTTTTTGGACTTCGCAACAGTGTTCTGTCGCAAGTAACATCTGGCGCTGTATTGGATGAAAATTCGCGAATAATGGGGTTAGGCCTTTCCGATGAATCGCTTGCACAGGAAATTGCAAATGATCCTACGTTTCAAGACCTATCAGGTGCCTTCTCCAGAAACACGCTTAGAGCAACCTTGCGCCAATATGGCCTGACAGAAGAAGAATACATCCAGGATCGCAAGCGCGTAGCACTGCGCAATCAGATTTTGCAAGGCACAGCTGCCTCGCTTGATATGCCTCAGGTCTTCACGGACGCCATTGCTCAATTTCAAAATGAAAAGCGTGTCTTTGATTATGTAGCCATCGGCGAAGAAGTAGTTGAAACAAAGCCTGAACCGACGGACGCAGAGATTGCGGAATATTACGAGGCGAACAAGACCAATTATATGGCGCCTGAATATCGTAAGCTAACACTTCTTACCTTGCAGGCATCTGACATCGTAAAACCGCAAGAAATTACTGAGGAAGAAATCAGAACGGCCTATGAAGCACGCAAGGGCAGTCTTCGCTCACCTGAGACACGCCGCATCGAGCAACTTGTATTAAAAGACAAGGCTGAAGCTGATAGCGTTAAAGAAAAACTTGCCAGCGGAACTTCTTTTGACGACGTCGTTAAAGAGCTTGGCAAAACGGTTAATGACATTGATCTTGGCGTTCTTACCAAATCAGAACTCCCTGATACGAAAGTTAGCGAAGCAGCATTTGCTGCTGAACTTAACAAGCCAACTGACGTTATTGAAGGTCTGTTCGGTCCGGTTATCGTTCGCGTCAGCGAGATTATAGAAGAACGCACAACAGCCTATGATGATGTAAACGACGAGATTCGTAACGAACTAGCGCTTCAAAAAGCAGGTGACGAAGTTTTTAATACATTTGATGCCGTTGAGGATGAGCGCGCAGCCGGCACTAATTTGGCCGACGCAGCAAAAGCGCTCAACCTAAAAACACGTGTTGTCACTAAGATTGATGCGCAAGGCCGCGACGAGAACGGCAATACCATTTCAGACATTCCTGTTTTGCAACAACTCTTGCGCGTAGCTTTTGATACACAACCTGGCGATGATACCCGTGAGCTACCCGTCGGCAATGATGGTTTCCTTTGGTATGAAGTGGATGAAATCATACCAACACGCCAAAAAGAGCTCGAAGAAGTCAAGTCCGATGTTACAGACGCTTGGGTTACTGAAAAAACCATCGAGCAAATTCAGGAAGTTGCAGAGGCCGTTGCCGAGCGTATTCGCAAAGGCGAGGAAATGAATGTCGTATTGGAAGATGCGCTCCCTGCAGATTCACTTGGCGCATCAGTCAAGTATGAAACCACTGACGCACTGACCAGAAACTCGGAAGATGCCAAAATTGGCAATGTTGCCATCACTGAAGGCTTTAATGGTAAAAAAGGTGATGTAAAAGTAGCTCCTGCTACTGGTATAAACTTTATCGTTCTGCGAATTGCAGATGTAAAAGCGCCTGAAGATAACTCAGTCCCCAAAACAGCCATAGAGCAACTCAACACCGCTGCATCTGATGATATTCTAACCCAAGTCGTTCAGGATATGCAGTCGCGTCTTGATGTCAGCGTTAATCCAACTGCACTTGAAGCAGCTTTTAATCCATATGCAGGCGGTGGACATGGTGGATAACTTCCAATAAACGTTGGGAGAATATCTTAATTACCTTTGGAAGTGACATGCAGGACTTGAAAGAAGCAATTAATCAGCTCGCTCAAGGTCAAAGTTTGAGCCGTGAAGATACGAATGCTGTCTTCAACATCATCATGTCAGGCGAAGCAACTGATGCGCAAATTGGCGGCATCCTTATGGGCATGCGTGTTCGTGGTGAAACCGAAGATGAGTTTGCAGGCGCCATCGATTCACTTAGGGCAGTCATGCTGCCTGTTGATGCACCTCAAGATGCAATTGATATTGTTGGCACGGGCGGCGATGCCAAAGGTTCTTACAACATCTCTACATGTACTGCGATTGTTACAGCCAGCTGCGGTGTTCCGGTTGCAAAACATGGTAATCGTTCGCTATCGTCCAAGTCAGGCGCGTCTGATTGTTTGACAGCCTTGGGTGTCAATATTGATCTATCGCCAAGCCAAATCACGGATTGCATTGAAGAAGCAGGCATTGGATTTATGTTTGCACCTGCGCATCATTCTGCCATGCGTTATGTTGGTCCTTCTCGTATTGAGCTTGGTACGCGTACCATCTTCAACTTGCTTGGGCCCATGTGTAATCCTGCAAGCGTTAAGCGCCAACTCTTGGGTGTCTTTGCCCCGCAATGGGTTTTGACCGCTGCCAAGGTTGCTCAAAAGCTGGGTTCAGAAA
>CALFBU010000168.1 GCA_937951455.1 uncultured Rhizobiaceae group bacterium | reverse complement strand
GCGAACGACTTCAGACAATGTTGGATGTGCATGACAGGTTCTACCCAAATCTTCGGAAGAGCCGCCAAATTCCATTAGCACAGCACATTCATGAATCATGTCACCAGCACCAAAGCCTACGATGTGAACGCCAAGAACACGATCCGTAACCTTGTCAGCCAAAAATTTAACAAAGCCTTCTGTCTGGTTCATGGCGCGGGCGCGACCGTTTGCCATGAACGGGAATTGACCCACAACATAATCAATATTGGCGGCCTTTAGTTCTTCTTCGGTTTTCCCGACTGAAGCCACTTCCGGCATGGTGTAAACCACGCCCGGGATCACATCATAATTTACGTGGCCTGCCTGACCAGCGATGGTTTCTGCAACGGCAACGCCTTCGTCTTCTGCCTTGTGTGCGAGCATGGGTCCATCGGTTACATCACCAATTGCCCAAATGCCTTCGACATTGGTTTTCCAATGATTGGTTTTAACTTTGCCGCGTTCGACTTCTACGCTGGCGGTTTCAAGACCAAGACTGTCCGTGTAAGGGCGACGTCCTGTTGCTACCAGTACAATATCTGCGTCCAGTGTTTGCGTATCCCCACCTGCGACCGGTTCAAAGGATACGCTGGCACCCTTGCCTTTTTTCTCGACACCTGTGACCTTGGAAGAAAGATGAAACTTCATGCCTTGCTTGACGAGAATTTTCTGGAATTGCTTTGAGACATCATTGTCCATGCTACCCAAAATTGTATCAAGGTATTCAACAACGGTTACTTCTGCGCCCAAGCGGTTCCATACGGATCCCATTTCAAGACCGATCACACCGCCACCGACGACGATCATTTTCTTTGGAACAGATGAAAGTGCAATAGCGCCTGTTGAGGAGACGATGGTTTTCTCGTCAATTTCAACATCAAGACCTGGAATGCCTGCAACATCAGAACCTGTAGCAATCACGATGTTTTTGGCGGCAACTTCTTGTGTGTCGCCTTTTTCATTGGTCACGGTTACCTTGCCCTGACCAGCGATTGAACCCGTGCCGTGATAGACGGTCACCTTGTTTTTCTTCATCAGGTAGGCAACGCCGTCGACATTTGCTTTTACGGTTTTGTCCTTATGCGCCATCATACCTTTGAGGTTCAGTTTTGGCTTGCCAACATCAATGCCCAAGTCCTTCATCCCGTGATTTGCTTCGGCAAACCTTTCGGATGCGTGCAGCAAGGCCTTTGACGGAATACAGCCCACGTTTAGACATGTGCCGCCCAGCGTTGGACTTTTTTCAATGATCGCTGTCTTAAGACCCAGCTGACCACATTTGATTGCGCAGACATAGCCGCCTGGGCCAGAACCGATGATTACAACGTCGTATGTATCAGCCATATTCGTATGAACCTTGTTATCTTTTAATTTCGATATTGATTTAAAGTTATGTCACTTGCCCAAGCAAAGGCCAGGCCAGCATGACGATACCAACCATGGATACGACCCATGCTATGGAGCGTAAAAACGGGATGCCGCTAACATAAAGTGGGATGTAGGCTACACGTGCCCAGAAATAAAGCTGCACAGCCAGTGCGCTGGTTGTATCCCAGCTCTCGCTGACATGTACGATCAAGACAAGCGCTGCAAAAACCGGAAACGTTTCCAGCATGTTGTAATAAGCGCGTTCAAAACGTCCACCGATGCCGGTCGTCAAAACTTCATCGTCGCGTGAGCCAACCGCACCTTTAAGGCCAATGGTCAAAAACCCGGCAACGGATTGCAGAACCATTTGCAGCAATACAAGAAAAATTGCAAAGATCAGATATTGTAGTTCGATCGACATTTTGAAATCTCCAAAATTTTAAATAAGTCTACCAGATTATAAATCCAAAACCAGACGTTCAGGATCTTCAAGGCTTTCCTTTACACGAACAAGGAATGTCACGGCTTCCTTGCCATCGACAATGCGGTGGTCATAGGAAAGTGCCAGATACATCATCGGGCGAATGACGATTTCACCGTTTACAACCACCGGACGCTGGTCGATTTTGTGCATGCCAAGAATGCCTGATTGTGGTGCGTTCAAAATTGGTGTCGACATCAGCGAGCCATATACGCCGCCATTGGAAATGGTAAAGGTGCCGCCCTGCATGTCTGCCATGGAAAGATCGCCATCACGGGCCTTGCGGCCAAGATTGCCGATTTCTTTTTCAACTTCTGCAATCGACATCTGGTCTGCTTCACGGACAACTGGCACAACCAGACCTTTGTCTGTACCCACTGCCACACCAATGTGTGCGAAGTTCTTGTAGATGATATCTGTACCGTCAATCTCTGCATTTACGGCAGGAATTTCTTCCAATGCGTGACAGACTGCTTTTGTGAAGAAACCCATGAAGCCAAGCTTCACGCCGTGTTTCTTTTCAAACAGTTCCTTTTATTTTTTGCGCATTTCCATCACGGCTGTCATGTCGACTTCATTGAAGGTTGTCAGCATGGCCGCAGTGTTTTGCGCGTCTTTTAATCGACGAGCGATGGTTTGGCGCAGGCGTGTCATGCGTACGCGCTCTTCACGCGGTGCATCGCTTTGCGTTGTTGGTGCGCGCGCCGCTGCCGGAGCAGGTGTGGGCGCCTTGCTTGCGTTTTGCGCGTCTTCTTTTAGCACTTGTCCGCGTTTGCCAGAGCCTTGCACTGATGCCGGATCGATGCCTTTTTCCGCAAGAATTTTTTGTGCGGAAGGCGAAGCTGGCATCGAACTGCTGGGTGTGCTTGCCTGTGCAGGGGCGGGCGCTTGAGCAGTTTTTTCTTCGCTCGGTTGAGATGTAGCGGAGCCAGAAGCACCTTCTTCAATTTTGACAAGCGTTTCGCCCACCTGAACGGTATCACCTGTTGCAGACATGATTTCTACAATCTTGCCAGAAACCGGAGACATGACTTCTTGTGCGGCTTTGTCGGTTTCCAGTTCAACGATGGCTTCATCAACTGAGACGCTGTCGCCTACTTTTTTGTACCATTCGCCAACACCAGCCTCAGTCACGGATTCACCAGCGCTAGGCACGGGCACTTCAACAATTTTGCCACTTGCTGCGGCAGGCTTAGGTGCGTCTGCATCGCGATCTGAAGGGGTTGGATTAACGGGAGAAGCAGCGCCTCCTTCCGCAATAATGCCAAGCAATGCGCCGACTTCTACAGTCTCGCCTTCCTTAACTGAAATATCACCCAACGTTCCCGCAGCAGGTGCTGGAACTTCAACTGAGACCTTATCGGTTTCCAATTCCACAATCGGTTCATCCATGGCAACTGCCTCGCCTGGTTTTTTCAACCATTGGCCTACAGTTGCTTCGCTCACAGATTCACCCAGGGTTGGTACTCGAATTTCATTTGCCATGATTTTACTTCTCTTTTTTGAAAGCGAACAAACCGGAAAGATTTGCTGCGCTGAAAATTTTAAAATAACTCAACAATTTATTGTCCGTCACCCAATGCATCTTCCAGGAATGCATCAAGTTCGAATAAATGTTTGGACATAAGACCCGTTGCTGGAGACGCTGCCGCTGCGCGACCTGTATATCTTGCCCGTTGATGCTTTGCTTCAATGTGCTCGAATACCCATTGAAGATAAGGCTCGATGAATGACCAGGCGCCCATGTTCTTTGGCTCTTCCTGACACCAGACCATTTCCGCATTTTTAAAGCGTGAAAGCTCCGTGATTAATGCTTTCGCAGGGAAAGGATAAAGCTGCTCAAGACGCAAGAGATAAATATCATCTATGCCACGCTTTTCGCGCTCTTCCAGAAGGTCGTAGTAAACCTTGCCTGAACACATGACTACGCGTTTAATCTTGTTGTCTTTAACAAGCTTGCCGCCATCCCAGCCTTTCATTTCCGCATCATCCCAAAGCAGACGGTGGAATGAAGCATCGCCACAAAACTCGTCCAGTTTTGAAATTGCACGTTTATGGCGCAGCAGTGATTTTGGCGTCATCAGAATAAGCGGTTTGCGGAAATCGCGACGCACCTGACGGCGTAAGATATGATAGTAGTTTGCAGGCGTTGTACAGTTTGCAACCTGCATGTTGTCTTGGGCACAGAGCTGCAAGAAGCGCTCAAGCCTTGCAGAAGAATGCTCAGGACCCTGACCCTCATAGCCATGCGGCAAAAGCATGACCAAACCTGACATGCGAAGCCATTTGCTTTCGCCAGAAGAAATGAACTGATCGATAACAACTTGTGCACCGTTGACGAAATCGCCGAACTGGCCTTCCCAAATCGTAAGCGCGTTCGGGCGGGTTAGTGAATAGCCATATTCATAGCCCAATACCGCTTCCTCAGAGAGCATGGAGTTGATAACGTCATACTCTTCCTGATCTTTTGAAATATTGTTGAGCGGTGTGTAACGGCTTTCATCCAGTTGATCATAAAGTACGGAATGGCGCTGTGAGAATGTGCCACGCTCACAATCCTGACCGGAAAGGCGAACGCAGTGGCCTTCTTCAACCATCGTGCCAAACGCAAGCGCCTCGCCCATGCCCCAATCAATGCCTTCGCCAGTATCGATCATCTTGCGGCGATTATCCATCAGGCGTTTGATTGTTTTATGAACATTGAAGCCTTCAGGAACTTCGGTAATTTTCTTGCCGATTTCCGTGATTTTCTTTTTTGTAACGCCTGTTTTACCGCGACGGGTTTCATCTTCGTCGTTGGCAATTTTCAGGCCAGACCAAGCGCCATCTAGCCAGTCGGCCTTGTTTGGTTTGTAGTTTTGGCCTGCGTCATACTCGTTTTCAAGGAAATTACGCCATTCCTCGCGCATCGCCTTGTATTCATCCGCTGTAATAATACCCTCTGAAATAAGCTTGTTGCTATAAATTGTGGCGGTTGTTTCATGCGCGCGGATGTTCTTATACATCAAGGGTTGTGTGAACGCAGGCTCATCGCCTTCGTTATGACCAAAGCGTCTGTAACAGAACATGTCGATTACAACCGGTTTGCGAAAAAGCTGACGATATTCGGTTGCAACCTTGGCTGCAAAGGTAACCGCTTCGGGATCATCGCCATTTACATGAAAAATCGGCGCTTCAATCATTTTTGCAACATCCGAAGGATAAGGCGAAGAGCGTGAGAAGCGCGGATTGGTGGTAAAACCGATTTGGTTGTTGATGATGAAGTGAATTGAGCCGCCTGTGCGGTGACCTTTAAGGCCAGAAAGACCAAAACACTCAGCGACAACGCCCTGCCCTGCAAAGGCTGCATCACCGTGCAAGAGCAATGGCAAAACCGTATCGCGTGGACGTGAGCCACGTTCGTTTTTGGGTTCAAACTTGTCTTGTTTGGCGCGCACCTTGCCCAACACAACCGGGTTTACAATTTCAAGGTGTGACGGGTTCGCGGTTAAAGACAAATGCACTTCATTGCCGTCAAACTCACGGTCAGAAGAGGCGCCAAGGTGATATTTAACGTCGCCTGAACCTTCCACTTCATCAGGCTTGAAGGAGCCGCCCTTGAATTCGTTGAAAATTGCGCGGTGTGGTTTGCCCATCACGTTGGCTAGGACGTTCAAACGTCCGCGGTGCGCCATGCCAAGGATAATTTCCTTAAGACCCATTTGACCGCCACGCTTGATGATTTGTTCAAGGGCAGGCACCAAAGCCTCGCCGCCATCAAGGCCAAAACGTTTTGTGCCTTTGTATTTGACGTCGATATATTGCTCAAAACCTTCAGCCTCAACCAGCTTGCGAAGAATGGCTTTTTTACCTTCAAGGGTAAATGCAACGCCTTTGTCCGGACCTTCGATGCGTTCTTGCAGCCAGCCTTTTTCCTGCGGATTGGAAATATGCATGAACTCTATGCCGATGGTCGAGCAATAGGTTCTTTGCAGGATTTCGATCATCTCAGGGACGGTCGCAAATTCCAGACCCAGCATGCCATCAATGAAGATTTTGCGGTCATAGTCTGCCTCCGTGAAACCATAGTTTGATGGAAGCAGTTCGTTATAGGCTTCTTTCTTCTCCGCAATCTTGAGTGGATCCAGATCTGCGTGCAGGTGACCGCGCATACGATAAGCGCGAATCATCATGATAGCGGAAACAGAATCGCGTGTAGCGCGCATAACGTGATCGCCGTCTGGCGCTTTTCCGTTTGCAGCGGCTTGTGCCTTGATTTTCTCGCCTATATGTTTTTCTACGGCAGGTTGTGGCCAGTCGCCATCAAGGGCTGAAACCAGTTCACCATTAGCATGAATTGGCCAATGGGATTTCTTCCACGACGCGCCTTCGGCGTTTTTGGTTATGTCACCTGCGTCGTCTTTTAATTCTGAGAAAAACGCCTGCCAATCGTCGCTGACCGAACTGGGGTCCTTTTGGTATTGAGCGTAAATTTCTTCAATATAGCCAGCGTTGCCGCCATACAAAAAAGAAGTGTTTGAAAATTCTTCGTTAGAATTTTGCTCTGCCATGTTTTTCCGTGCCTTGTTTCTTTTAAAACGTAATTCAGAAAGGGGAGGCGGCTGGATGAGATATTAGTTTCCAGCCGCCATCAATTTTATGACTTTAGATTAGGCGCGATGCCTTCGCAAACTTCGCAAAGTTCTGCCACTGCACCCACGGATGCGTCGAACATTTTTTGCTCTGATTTGTTAAGATCAATCTCAACAAC
>CALFBU010000167.1 GCA_937951455.1 uncultured Rhizobiaceae group bacterium | reverse complement strand
AAACGGCTCAAAATCTTGAAACTACAGAAGATGAATATCTCGAAGTCATACGATCCAAGACAGCAGCCCTGTTCGCAGCCGCTGCAGAGGTTGGCCCGATCATAGCAGATAAAAGCCCAGCGCACATTAATGCACTTCGTTCATATGGGAATAACCTAGGTCTTGCATTCCAACTTATAGACGATGCGTTAGACTATGGCGGTAATGCAGGTGATTTGGGTAAAAACACAGGCGATGATTTCCGCGAAGGTAAAGTCACTCTTCCTGTCATTCTCGCCTATAGAAGAGGCAGTGATGAAGAGCGCCAGTTCTGGCAGGATGCTGTGGTCGATGGCAAAACAGATGATGAGCGACTAAAACAAGCCTTGGAAATTTTGGCACGCCATAATGCAATATCAGATACGGTAGCCCGCGCACGTCATTATGTGGAAATGGCAAAAGATGCGCTTGGAACCATGCCTGATTCGAAACACAAAGACGCATTGATTGAAGTTCTGGAGTTCTGTGTGAGCAGAGCGGTTTAATTTACCAGTTTTTTGCTTCTTCACGGGCTTGTTAAGTTCTTTTTATAAGATTGCCTTCAAACTTGCTTATTATCCCTAAAAGCGCCATGTTTTACATGTCGTTGAATGATAAATATATATTTGAAGTCAGGTCATATCTAAATGCGAACTAAAATACTCCAACTTCTATCTGCATCACTGCTGGCTACAAGTGTCGTGTTCCATGCCTCTTACGCACAAGCGAACGCTAACAAGGAATTGGCCGAGACCGTAAATTCTACCGGCCTTTCCGGCAGTTATCTCGCAGCACAAGTTGCTATCGATGACAACGATGATGATGCAGCGGTGAAGTTTTTGGAGCGCGCATTAGCACTTGATCCTGAAGACACGGAGTTAAAACAAAGTCTGTTCGTGGCACTTGTGAGCAACGGCAGGATTTCTGATGCAGCCGAGATTGCCAGAAATACACCCAAACTGGGCACAAGCCAAAATCTTGCAGGATATGTTTTGGCAGCAGAAGCCATGCGCAAACGCTCATGGAAAAATGCGATTAACGCTCTGAAGGATGTTTCAGGTGTTGATCTCGATAAGACACTTCGTGAAATTTCACATGCTTGGGCATTACAGGGGCTGGGTCAAACAGATCAGGCGATAGCCCGCATAGAAGAACTGGATGGCCCTGAATGGATATCCGTAATGAAAAACTACCATGCAGGCCTGATAGCTAATGCTGGTGGCAAGCGGGATATCGCAGCAAAAAAATTTCAGGCAGTCATCGACAATCGTGCAGTTATAGCTGTACTGACTGAAACCTATATTCGCGCTGTTGAAGCGATGGTTCGAAATCGCAGCAAGGCAGGAGACAAGGAAAAGGCTCAGGAAACGCTGGATTATGGTCTTTCGCTTTTGCCAAGTCATTCACCTTTCATGATTTTAAAAGAACAATTGGCGGAAGATAAGGTTCTCAAGCCGCTATTGACGACACCGCAACAAGGCATGGCAGAATTGTTCTATAACATTGCCACGGCGATCAGACGCGATGGCGCAGGAAATTTTTCAAAAAACTATTTGCAGATTTCTCATTCACTCGCACCCAAAAGCGATGTCATACAAATCGGCCTTGCCGAACTGTATTTGCAACAAGGGGCATATGAGAAATCAAACACATTCTATAGTGCTGTAGCAGCTACTTCACCTTTTTCACGCATCGCAAGATTGGAAAAGGCAACCAACCTTTCCAGATTGGACAAAAAAGAAGAGGCGATAACGGAACTGAAATCCCTGATTGAAAGCGATCCGAATGATTTAACGGGCTATATGACATTAGGAAATGTTTTTAGTCGCGAAGAGCGCTATCAGGAAGCAGCCGACACATACGATAAAGCAGTGTCGATCATTGGGGAGCCAAAGTCTTTCCATTGGAACCTCTTCTTCAGAAGAGGCATTTCTTATGAGCGCTTAAAGCAATGGGATAAGGCTGAACCTAACTTTTTGAAGTCGCTTGAGCTTTCTGCCAATCAACCGGAAGTTTTGAACTACCTTGGTTATTCATGGGTGGATCAGGGCATAAACCTTGATGAAGGCATGGACATGATCCGAAAGGCTGTGGAACTAAGACCGCGTTCCGGTTTTATTGTCGACAGTCTGGGCTGGGCGCACTACCGCCTTGGCCAATATGAAGATGCGGTTCGCGAGCTTGAAAGAGCCGTTCAGCTTATGCCGCAAGATCCTACCATAAATGATCATCTGGGTGATGCCTACTGGAAGGTCGGTCGTAAACTGGAAGCCACGTTCCAATGGAACATAGCGCTTGCAACCAAGACCCCGCCAGACAATCCAGATGCAATCAAGGAAAAGCTTGAAAACGGACTTCAGGACGAAGTGAAAGACGCTGCAAAAGCTGAATAATGCCGGAGCGTATTTCGTATATTGAACGCATTGCACATGCAAAAATCAATTTGGCTTTGCATGTAACAGGCAAACGAGAAGACGGATACCATTTGCTTGATAGTTTGGTCGTCTTCTCGGACTTCGGTGACAGAATTTCCATATCTAAAGCACAAAACGCTTCAAGTCTGGTTAGTCTTGCGATTGACGGACCCTTTGCTGTTGGTCTGGAAAGTGGCGCATACAATCTGGTCAGCCGTGCTGCCCTTTCGCTAGGCTATGAAATAACCAAACGAAGCGGCAAGCCAACGCCCGTTGACATCAGACTTACAAAAAATCTGCCGATTGCCAGTGGCATCGGTGGCGGGTCTGCGGATGCAGCCGCAACGTTATTGGCGTTAAATGAGTTCTGGGACAGTGAAATTGATTTAATGCCAATCGCAAAAACTTTGGGTGCTGATATTCCAATGTGTTTGCATTCAACACCGCTAAGAGCGCAAGGCATTGGGGACGAAGTAACGCTTCTTGAAGCGAAGCAACCACTTCATATGATTTTGGTCAATCCAAATGTTGAAGTTCCAACGCCAGCAATTTTTAAACATCTTGCAGACAAACAAAATGCGCCCATGTTTGAAAAAGCCATATCGACCATGCCGCCAATCCGAGACATCAAAAACCTGCGTAATGATTTGCAAAAGCCTGCGGTCGAAATCGAACCTGCGATTGAAGCCGTGTTGGCTGATATTGCTGAAACCAATGCACAACTTGTTCGCATGAGTGGCTCTGGCGCTACATGTTTTGGGCTTTATGAAACCTTGCCAGAAGCACAAAAGGCCGCCAAACTCGTGAAGGCGCAACATCCCGATTGGTGGTGCGTTGCTACCTCAACAACTGTTTCGTAAGGTGACTGATGTCCAGAATTGATGAAACCAGACAATTTATCCCTGTTGGTATCGCTGTGCTAACCGTTTCAGACACGCGCAGTCTGGACGAGGATAAATCCGGTAAAACGCTTTCAGATAGAATTGAAGCGGCTGGCCATAAGCTGGCGGATCGTCAAATTGTAACAGATGATATTCCTGCAATTCAGTTACAAGTTCAAAAGTGGATTGAAGACAAAAATATTGACGTTGTGATCACAACAGGCGGCACAGGCTTTACGGGTCGCGATGTAACACCAGATGCACTTGAGCCTCTGTTTGAAAAACGCATGGACGGCTTTTCCGAAACTTTTCATCGATTGAGTTATGAAAAAATAGGCACATCTACCATTCAATCACGCGCAACGGCTGGTGTGGTTGGGGCGACTTTTATTTTTTGTCTGCCGGGATCGCCAGGTGCGTGTAAGGATGGTTGGGATGGTATTTTGGTCAAGCAATTGGATTACCGTCACATGCCGTGCAATTTTGTAGAAATCATGCCGCGCCTTGATGAGCATTTGAAGCGTAGCAAAAGCTAGATCATGGGAGATTAAAATGGATAAACCGGTAAGAGCAGGCAATAGCCCGATTAGGGTGGAAGTTGAAGCTGGTAAATCTTACTTTTGGTGCACGTGCGGTAAGTCTGCCAAACAACCGTTTTGCGATGGTTCTCACAAGGGAACCGAGTTTGCGCCAATGAAATGGACTGCAGAAGAAGATGGCCCGAAATTCTTTTGCACCTGCAAAGCCACAAGCAAAGAACCTTTCTGCGACGGAAGTCATTCTAAAACTTAAACCATAATATGAGTTGAGTGGTGACATTGCGAGCAGGCCTTGCTATGTGGCGTATGTAATTTTAATCATCGATAGATAGTATAAATGCCTGATCTTCTTTTAGAACTTTTCTCCGAAGAAATTCCATCACGCATGCAACGTAAAGCTGCAGGTGATTTGCGTTCGCTTGTAACAAATGCGCTGGTCGATGCTGGCCTTACCTATGAAGGTGCCAAGGAATATTGGACAACCCGCCGACTAACGCTGGACATTAGAGGCTTAACGACAAAATCTGCTGATATCAAAGAAGAGAAAAAAGGTCCACGCACCGATGCGCCAGAACAGGCGATTGCAGGTTTTCTTCGTGGCGCTGGACTGGATAGCGTTGACCAGGCAAAGGTTCAAAATGACCCCAAGAAAGGCGACTTTTATGTTGCTGTGATTGAGAAACCGGGAAGAGAAGCAACCGATATTATTGCCGAAGTCATGCCTGGTATCATCAAGAATTTCCCATGGCCAAAGTCGATGCGCTGGGGTGCAAGTTCATCAGACAGCGGTTCTCTAAAGTGGGTGCGTCCATTACAATCCATCCTTTGTCTCTTTGGCCCTGAAACTGAAGAAATGGAGATCGTTCCCTTTGAGGTTGATGGCATAAAGTCTGGTCGCTCGACGCGCGGTCATAGGTTTATGGCTGAAGCTGAATTTGAAGTGCAGCGCTTTGATGATTACGCAGCCAAGCTTGAAAAAGCATTTGTCATGCTGGACGCAGAAACCAGAAAAGAAACGATTGCGACGGAAGCTAAAAACCTTGCCTTCGCACAAGGGCTGGAACTGGTCGATGATCCAAAACTACTGGAAGAAGTTGCGGGTCTTGTCGAATGGCCAGTGGTCTTGATGGGCGAATTTGATGAAGCTTTTCTGGATATTCCGGCCGAAGTGATTCAACTGACTATTCGTGAAAATCAAAAGTGTTTTGTGATTTCCAATCCTGCCGAAAACAAACTGACAAACAAGTTCTTTCTTGTCTCAAACATCCAGCCATCCGATGGCGGCGCAGAAGTCATTCGGGGCAATGGC
>CALFBU010000166.1 GCA_937951455.1 uncultured Rhizobiaceae group bacterium | reverse complement strand
TATTGCTGGTAGAACATCCACCGCTTTATACCGCTGGCACGAGTGCATCCGATGAACATTTGCTCAATGACGCTCTGCCAGTTTTTAAAACCGGACGTGGGGGCGAGCACACCTATCATGGGCCTGGTCAGCGCGTTTGTTACGTCATGCTCAATCTGAACGACCGTGTGCAAGATTTGCGGCTCTATGTGGCAACGCTGGAACAATGGATTCTCAACACGCTGGATCAGTTCAACATCAAGGGTGAGCGGCGCGAGGATCGTGTGGGTGTCTGGGTTAAACGTCCAACTCTTCCCGCCCTTCCCGATGGCACTCCGCGCGAGGACAAGATTGCCGCCATTGGTATCCGTGTTCGCAAGTGGGTTACCTTTCACGGGATATCCATCAATGTGGAACCGGAACTCGCCCACTACGAAGGCATCATCCCCTGCGGTGTGGAAGGCCATGGCATAACCAGTTTGGTCGATTTGGGCTTGCCAGTTACGATGGAAGACCTCGACATCGTGCTTAGACAAGAATTTGAGAAACTGTTTGGCGCAACCCAATAAAAAAGGCGCTGCCAAGCAACGCCTTTCAGAAATTCATGAATCAATTGAATCGCTTTACGCAACTTTATCAAGTAGCGGTTTAAGCGATGAATGAAGCGACGAGCTTTCCTGTTTCAGATAGGAAATCAAGGCTTTTTCATTTTCATGCAACACACCATCACGGCCGATACGATCTACCAGCCAGTGGCTTTCTTCAGCATCTACAACTTCTGTGTTTTGCGCCTCGGCTTCCATTTGTGCATTACGATCAGCCCAAGCATCATCCATCACGTCTGAACCAGAACGCATGGCACCACCGAACAAGCCGCCCTTCATGAGGTCACCGACAGATGAAAGTGTTTTGGATAACATACCAGCCACGTCAACGTCTGTGTCATCAAGCCAGGCTTCACGGCGCATGGCTTCTTTTCTGTCAACAGCATGATAGCCATCCACGGCCATCAGATGACAGGCAACAGCCTTGATGAAAACATCTGTCCATTCCGCGTGGTTTTCCGCTTCAACTGTCATGTCGTTCAATTCAAACAGAACTTCAACTTCTTCTTTTGAAACAGCCAGGCGGCCTTCTGAACCAACGCCGTATAAAACACGGCGCAATAGATTTGCTTCAGGTGCGCCAATAACACCAGCTTTCAATTCTTCATTGTTTAACAAAGCACCATTGCCCTCAAGCACCGCAACAGCAACTTGCTCTAATGCAAACGCTGCAAAAAGTGTTGGCACTTCTTTTGCGCGTTCAATAACTTTAACAACTAGCTCAAGTTCTGAATTTGTATCCAGACGGCCATCTTTTGTAATTTGTGCAACAAGCCAGTCCGCATTGTTTTCAGACATATAGCCGTGTGGCTTGGCCTGATTGACGCAATAATCGACCATGACTTCCACGAAGAAGTCATTCCACGCCTTGGATGTATCCTCAATGCTGTTATTTAAAGCAAAAACGCCCTCCGCTTCTGCCCGCGAAACAAGCATGTCTTCAAATACTTCACGGCGAAATTTTAATACGTCTTCGTCTGTGATGCGCGATTGGTCTTGCAAAAGATGTGTAAAATCCATCTGAATTCTCTTTCGGTAAAATCCCCTAGTGCGAAGAACCTACCAAAAGAATTTTGATATTTAACAAATGAGTATGGTTAAGGCGCGGTTAACGTGTTTTCCGTTTCAAGCTCGCTTACGGTATTTTTCTCAAGCTTTTGCTCACGAAGGAAAATGTAAACTCCAGAGCCGATAATAATCATAATACCCAACCATTGCACGCTTGCAGGGAAATCATTGAAAATCACATAGCCCAAAATGGTAGCACTCACGATTTCCACATATTGGAAAGGTGCAAGAATGGATGCAGGCGCCATTGTGAAGGCAATCACAATCAAGAGGTGAGAAGCAACCGCAAACAGCCCTATTCCCAAGAGCAACGACCAAGCCTGGCTGGTTGTCGGTAATGAAAGACCAAAATCAACGGATCCTAACGGTGTTCCCACCGCCAGCACTGCCCCACATAACAAGACGCCGCCAATTCCTGCATAAAACTGCATGACCAATGGCTCCTGATTGCTGCCGGAGATGCGTGTGAGTATGAGATAGATTGAAAACAGAAATGCTGTGCACAGCGGCAACAACGACACGGCACCAAACAGTTCATAGCTTGGGCGGATCACGATGATAGCCCCACCAAAGCCAATGACCGCAGCCGTTACGCGCCGCCAGCCGACTTTTTCACCGAGAAATACGGACGACATCAACATCACTATGAGTGGCTCAACAAAGAAAACCGCAATCGCATCTGCAAGTGGCATGTATTTGATTGCCGTAAAGAACAGCATGGCGGCCAACCCCATGATCATGCCACGCAAAATATTGACCCATGAAAACACATATTTCACCGCGCCTTTAGACCATGCAATGGCAACAAAGACGCTCAAAAACAGCGTTTGCACCACAAAACGACCAAAGGTAACAGTTGCGGGGCTGACATCGGACTGAGTTGCCAAGGACTTTGCAATCGCATCCATGACAGGTGCAAACAACATGGCAGCCACCATGATCATCATGGCACGCGCGATTTGGTTATTGGCTGCAGAAGAATTACTCAAAAGATTACTCGCTTAAGATTATATTCAAGCTTCAATCACAATTTGCGAAACTGCAAGCTTTTTTGCAGAGCCTTTAACCGCTTTCTCACCCAGAGGGACGCTTCTCATCGAATTGGGCAAGGATGACCTGTTTAAAACCTCATCACTAACAAGATAAGGAATATCGAGTTCTTTTGACAAGTCTTCCAGTCGAGAGGTCAGATTTAATGTGTTTCCCAAATAAGTGATCTGTTTCTTTCTGTGCCCCATTTCACCAACAACGATCGTACCACCGTGAATAACGGCTCTGAATGCAGGCCTGATGTGAAACTCGCTTAAAAATTTATCGTGTTTGATTTCACACAGACTATGCAGTTCGTTTAAAGTTTTAAAGATGCGTTCATTGGTTTT
>CALFBU010000165.1 GCA_937951455.1 uncultured Rhizobiaceae group bacterium | reverse complement strand
GTGACGGGTGTTTATTACCCTACAGGTGGCGCAATTTGCCGTATGGTCAACAAGAACCGTAAAGAACATGGCATTCGTTGTTCTGTAGAATCGACAGGTGGTTCAGTTTACAACATCAACACCGTGCGTGCAGGCGAACTGGAGTTTGGTGTTGCTCAGTCAGACTGGCAATACCATGCCTATAACGGCACATCCAAGTTTGCTGATCAAGGCGCTTTTGAAAAGCAAAGAGCTATATTTTCTGTACACCCAGAGCCGTTTACACTTGTTGCTCGCAAGGGTGCAGGCGTAACAGGTTTTGAAAGCCTAAAGGGTAAAAAAGTAAACGTTGGTAACCCTGGTTCTGGTCAGCGTGCAACAACAGAAGTTGTCATGGAAGGTTTCGGCATGCAGATGTCAGACTTCGCTTTGGCGTCAGAGCTTAAGGGTTCTGAAATGGCACAAGCGCTTTGTGACGGCAAAATCGACGCCATGATTTACACAATCGGTCACCCGGCTGCTGCAATTACAGAAGCTGCTACAACCTGTGATGTTGAACTTGTTTCAGTGGATGGCGGTCCAATTGATACGCTAGTGGATAACAACTCATACTATCGTAAGGCAACTGTCCCTGGCGGCACATATCGTGGCACAGATGGGGACACAAACACATTTGGTGTTGGCGCGACTTTCATTACATCGGCAGATGTTTCAGAAGAAGTTGTATACACACTGGTAAAGGCTGTTTTTGAAAACTTTGATGATTTCAAAAAGCTTCACCCTGCTTTTGCAAATCTCAAGGAAGAAGAGATGATAAAAGATGGTCTTTCCGCACCGCTTCATGATGGTGCTATGAAATACTATAAAGAACGCGGCTGGATGTAAGTCATAAACGATAAACCGGGTAACACATGTTACCCGGTTTTTTTAATTCTATATGTACAAAACCATAGTGAGGGATGGGTATGGTAAAAGATGTGACAAGTGACAAATCAGGATCAGACGTTGATAGTTTGGTCGCTGAAGTTGAGACAGGTTCTAGAAATGCTGGTGGCTTGGCTGGAAGAATAATCATTGCCATTGCTTTTATCTGGGCGGTCTTTCAACTTTATATTGCTTCTGCAATCCCTTTTACCCTTACTTCACTGACCGGGCTCAATCTGGTTTTTAATAACCAGGAAGCGCGTCAGGTTCATTTGGCGTTCGCGCTTGTGCTGGCGATGCTGGCCTATCCATTGTTTAAATCCAGCAATAGAGAAAGCGTCCCCATCTATGACTGGATTCTGGCGGGTTTAGCCGCTGCATCATGTCTGTATTTATTGTACTTTAAAAATGATATTGCAGGCCGGGCAGGGCTTCCAACGACTGCAGATCTTACCATGTCAGCCATAGGTATGGTTTCACTTGCAATTGCGGTTTATCGTTCATTGGGGTTGCCGTTGGTTATCGTAGCCCTTGTATTTGTTGGCTATGTATTCTTCGGGCATTACTCCTTTTTGCCTGATACCATTCAATGGAAGGGCGCTTCCTTTGGTAAAGCCATGTGGCACTTTTGGATGCAGACCGAAGGTGTGTTTGGCGTAGCGCTTGGCGTTTCAGCCTCAATGATATTCCTGTTTGTTCTTTTTGGCTCTTTGCTTGAAAAAGCGGGTGCGGGGAATTATTTCATCAAACTGGCATTTGCCTTATTGGGACATTTTCGCGGTGGACCTGCCAAAGCGGCTGTTGTGGCATCTGCCATGTCTGGTCTTTATTCAGGGTCTTCAATCGCCAATGTTGTGACGACCGGTACATTTACCATTCCGCTGATGAAACGAACCGGTTTCTCGCCAGAAAAATCAGGTGCAGTAGAAGTTGCGTCTTCTACCAATGGTCAGTTAACGCCGCCTGTTATGGGTGCTGCTGCGTTCCTGATTTCCGAGTTCACTGGTGTTTCCTATCCTGAACTTATCAAACACGCGTTCTTGCCCGCCATCATTTCTTACATTGCACTTGTTTACATCGTGCATCTTGAGGCTTTGAAACTGGGTCTTAAGGGCATGGAGCGTCCTAGTGTTATTGGTACTATGGCGCAACGTTTGTCGGGTGTTCTGTTTGGCTTTATCGCAATGGGACTGCTAGGCATGGCGGTTTATTACGGGCTTGGCTGGATCAAGGTGGCATTCCCTAATATGACATTTCTATCGGCGACGATCATATTCCTTGTGGCCTATGCTGTTCTGATTTTCAAAGCGGCCAGTGTTCCAGATCTGACGATTGATAATCCAAATGCCCCGATGACCAAGTTGCCACGTCCATGGGAAGTTGCGGTTACTGGATTTCATTTTATTTTGCCGATCGTCGTTTTGATCTGGTGTATTTTGATCGAACGGTTGTCACCGACACTTTCTGCCTACTGGGCAACAGTTGCGATGATCTTCATTTTGTTCACTCAGAGACCGATAAAAAGCTTCTTGCGCGGTGAGGGCAATATTGCACAAGGTTTCCGTGATGGCTGGAATGATTTCTTTAACGGCATGATAGCCGGTTCTAGAAACATGATCGGGATTGGTGTCGCAACAGGTGCGGCAGGGGTCATCATTGGAACGGTTACGCTTACCGGTGCCCATCAGGTTGTGGGTGAATTTGTTGAATTCCTCTCAGGCGGAAGCATCATCGTTATGCTTCTGCTGGTGGCTGTGATGAGCCTTATCCTTGGTATGGGTTTGCCAACCACTGCAAATTATCTGGTGGTTTCATCGCTGATGGCACCTGTGATTGTTTCTGTTGGGGCTGCAAACGGTTTGATCGTTCCCTTGGTTGCAGTGCATTTGTTTGTGTTTTACTTCGGTATTTTGGCGGATGATACGCCGCCCGTGGGGCTGGCCGCATTTGCGGCGGCTGCGATTTCGGGAGGAGACCCAATCAAGACTGGTGTACAGGGCTTTGCCTATGATATCAGGACAGCCCTTTTACCATTCCTGTTTATCTTTAATACGGAACTTTTGCTGATTGATGTTTCAACAGGAAAGGCATTTTTCATTTTCTTTGTCGCGGTTATAGCGATGATGCTTTTTGCTGCGGCAACGCAAGGTTATTTTCTTGCCAAAAGCAGATTATGGGAAACGGCAGCACTTTTACTGATTGCCTTTACGTTGTTCAGGCCGGGCTATTGGCTTGATTATGTTCAGCCGCCTTTTGATAATCGTTCTGGCACGGAAGCTGCTCAAATTGCTGAAACCATAAAAGAAGACGGCTTTTTGCGGATTTTGGTCAAAGGGCCTGATTTTGACGATATAGATAAAATTACTGAGCAAACCATCATGGTCAATCTTGGCAAACAAGGAGCAGGTGAAGAACGCTTGTCTCAAGGTGGTCTGCTTGTGCGTGTTGAGGATGACAAGGCCATCATTGACGAACCACTTCCTGGCACACCATTCTTTGTGCCTTTCCAGACGTTCGATTTTTATGGTGATGAGCCAGTACAAATTGAAGCTGTGCAAGTTGAATCAGAGCGGATATTCAAGGAAATCTTTTACATCCCTGCCTTGTTACTCCTGATGCTGGTCGTCTTTTCTCAACGCAAGCGACAGACAACGCCAGCTTTTTGGGTTGGTCGAACAACTACATCCTAAGAGAAGCTAATGGGACATATATTTGGGCGCACAACCTCTGGCCAAATGCCTACTGCTGTTAAAGGCGAGGGATGTTATATTATAGACAGTGATGGCAAGCGCTATTTTGATGGCTCTGGTGGTGCAGCTGTTTCCTGTCTTGGGCATTCCAATGAGCGCGTTAAACGAGCGATTAGCGACCAGCTTCTAAACCTCGATTTTGCCCATACTGGTTTTTTTACCAGTGAACCTGCGGAGGCTTTAGCAGATGTTTTGATTGAGAACGCGCCTGAGGGGATAGACCGTGTTTATCTGGTCTCTGGCGGGTCTGAGGCGGTGGAAGCAGCGATTAAACTTGCGCGGCAATACTACCTTGAAAAAGGCGAGCCGAAGCGAAACAAAATTATTGCCAGACGACAAAGTTATCATGGCAATACTTTGGGGGCGCTGGCATCTGGAGGCAATGAATGGCGACGTGCCCAGTTTGCCCCTTTACTCATTGAAGTTTCTCACATTGCGCCTTGTTATGAATATCGTGGGCGTGAACCAGATGAAACGTCATTTGAATTTGGGCAACGGGTTGCCAATGAGCTTGAAACCGAAATACTGAGACTTGGCGCAGAAGAGGTTATGGCTTTCATGGCAGAACCTGTCGTAGGTGCAACGCTAGGGGCTGTGCCTGCCGTTGAGGGATATTTTACGCGCATCCGCGAGATATGTGATCAATATGGTATCTTGTTAATTCTCGATGAAGTCATGTGCGGCATGGGACGTACAGGGACGCTTTTTGCTTGTGAGCATGATGGCATTACGCCTGACATTGTGACGATTGCAAAAGGCCTTGGCGCTGGCTATCAGCCGATTGGCGCGATGCTTTGCTCGGCCAAGATTTACCAGGCAATCGAAAACGGCAGCGGCTTTTTTCAGCATGGGCATACTTATCTTGGCCATCCGGTGGCAAGTGCTGCTTCTCATGCGGTGGTCAGTGAAATTCTGGAAAACAATCTTCTTGATACGGTTCAGAAGCAGGGACACAAACTTCAAAAGCACTTAAGCGAAGTGTTTGGCCAACACCCTAACATCGGGGATGTAAGAGGGCGGGGCCTTTTTCAGGGATTGGAAATCGTATCCAACCGCGAGACCAAAGCCCCGCTGGATGCAAATTTGGGAACAGCAAAGAAAATCAAGGCTGCTGCTTTTGAGGCTGGTTTAATTTGCTATCCGATGTCAGGGACAATTGATGGCAAAAATGGCGATCATATTCTGCTCGCACCCCCCTTTATTATGAGCGATGACCAAATAGACGAACTTGTTGATAAATTGAAAACGGCTGTTGATCAGGTTCTGTAGCCAACTGAAGCTACAACATACTTCGCTCTGATAGTTTTATATTTACTCAAGGATTAAACGTTGTGAAAACCATATTGTTCAAGTAATTCGATCAGCACTTTTTTCGCTTGTATCCTATGTGCACGGTGTAAAATACGAGCCTCACCTGCCTTACCATCCCGAATGGCCTTGAGTACGTTTCTATGGTCATCATTTGATTTAGTGGGCTTGGGGCGCAGGTTTAATGTTAGTTTGCGGGCACGTCGAACCTGATCGCTATACATGGTGAAGATGTTTGCAATTCTTCCGTTATTGCCCAGTCTGACCAGTTCTGAGTGAAATAATTCATCTGCAACTGCCCAAGATTCCAAATCATCTTCAGCAAGCGCCTTATCCATTTTTTCAATGGCATTTTCAGCAACTAAAAAATCTGCCTCCGAATACTTCATGTTTGCAGCGAGTTCTGCTGACAAGCTTTCTAGCTCTGTCAGGATGTCATAGATCTCTGACATATCCTTTGGTGAAAGCGATAATATTCTGATACCGTGCCGTGGCTTCACTTCAATCAAGCCTTGGGCCTCAAGAATGAGCGTTGCTTCGCGAACCGGTGTACGAGACATGCCCAGCATTTCTGCTAGTTCGCTTTCAAGGTGATTAGAGCCTGATGCCAAGCGATTATCGACGATCAACTCTTTGAGAACACTCAGTGCCTGTTGTGTATTAGATTTGCCCTTTGACACTCTGTTTTATCCTGATGGCTTTTTGTTGCGAGTGCAGTATTTAAACACAAATTTTTTGGCCTGTCTTGGCAGATTGATAAATTGCTTTTTCTAATTCGATGACGCGAAGATAGTCTTCGCCCGTGTTTTCAAACGGCATGGTATCGTCCTGCATGGCGTTGATAACATGTGATTGCAATGCATGAACACAATCTCCGGCAAAGCCTCGCCAGTGTTTCTCGGCATATAAGATTGTACTGTCACGAGAGCCAAACTCGCGCAGTTTTAGCTCACCTATGCCAGACAAGCTAATCGTGCCCTTGGTGCCTTCCAGCAAAGCCTCGCCCAGGGTGTTGCGGCAATTTTCAGTGTCATGGTCCAAATGGCGATTGGCATCAAAAAGTGCTCGCTTTCCATCAGCAAACGTCATGATGAAATAGCCTGCATCCTCGCCTGCGATATGGGGATTTAATTGTCTTAGATCTGCGTAGACGGCTTCAGGTTTGCCAAAGAGATAGCGGAATGTATCAATCCAGTGCACGCCTGTTTCATGGATGAGGAATTTATCCATTTTTTGGAAATATGGTTGGCGGTCCATATAGGCATCTGCACCTTGCCCGTCACCAGTGCGAAGCCTGAATGTGAGCTGATGCACATCGCCAATGAGGCCTTCATCCAACACTTGTTTCATTTTGCGATACCAAGGTTGAAATCTAAAGTTTTCATGGACAATAAGACACGTTCCGTATTGCTTGCAAATCGCGACAGCCTCTTTTGCTTCTTCAAGTGACTTGCAAAAAGGTTTTTGGCATATGATTGTTTTAACGCCGCCTGCAGCGCATTGCTTTATTAAATCAAAATGGCTTATCGGAGGGGTTATAATATCAACCAAATCGGGCCTGGCTTCATCAAGCATGGTTTGCGTTACATCGTATGCAGGCAATCCTGTATCTTGCGCTTCCTTTATCGACAGGCTTGCAGAGGCAACGAGATTTACATCCTTGATTCGTTGCCATGCATCATAGTGGAACCTGCTGAAATAGCCTGTTCCAATACATGCTACCCGGATTTTGTTTTTCATTCTTTTAGACATTTCATGACAGCTTGAGCTGCTTCATTTGTACTTGCGACACCTCCTATATCACCTGTAACGTTATTGCCATCTGCCAAAACTGAATTCACGGCATCTTTCAACTTGATTGCATCCGTTATCATGTTTTTATTTTTGTGTTGGTGCCCCAGCCAGTCGAGCATCATTCCGGCAGACAGTATCATTGCAAATGGATTTGCAATTCCCTTGCCTGCAATATCTGGCGCTGACCCATGGCAGGGTTGGAATACAGCCTGATCCATCCCTATGTCCGCAGATGGTGCAACACCCAGTCCGCCCATAAGGCCAGCGCCCAAATCTGATAATATATCGCCAAACATGTTTTCGGTGACCATGACATCAAATGACCATGGACGCTGAACCATCCACAAGGCGATTGCATCTACGTAGGCATGATCAGCTTCAATGGTTGGATAATTCTTTGCGCGTTCATCAAATATCTCACGGAAAAATGCAAAGGCACGAAATACATTTGCTTTATCAACACAAGTGACTTTACCCGGACCGATGCCTGTTGCTTTTCTTTGTTCAGCTAGTTTGAAAGCAAAATCAAACAGCTGTTCACTTACATCGCGTGTAATCAATAGGGTTTCTGTGGCCTGATCCTTTGTAACGACGCCTTTCCCCATGGAATGAAACAATCCTTCGGTACTTTCCCGTATCAAAACAAAATCAATTGTTTCCCCATTAGGGCGGTGAATTGGGCAGTATTTGCTGTCTCTTACCGTTACGGGACGTACACCTGCAAATAAATGAAACGCTTTTCTCAACTCAATTTGCGGTGATATTTCTGTGCCATCGGGATATCGCACGCCTGGTAATCCCATCGCTGATAAGAGTATTGCATCGCTTTCTTCTGCAATCTTCAGAGACTGTTGCGGCAGAGATTCAGACGTTTGCTGATAATGCTTTGCGCCCGCAGGTGCGGTTTTGAAATTCAGTTTATAATTTTTATTTTTAAATTGAAGCTGTTCAAGAATTTCTATCGTAGGCGCCATGATTTCTGGACCAATACCGTCGCCTTCAAACACTGCTATGTCAAATTCTGCACTCATTATTGTCTCGTATGTTTCTTCTAAAAGTCTTTTTCTATTGCGCTTTTTTAGAATGAAAAATTGTATTTGACAACTAATTTTATAATGTATACGTAAATATATGAATTAATGTAGTGCTATGGGAGGAAATCATGATGCACATATTATCGAAACTGACCGCCGCTTTAGTTGTGGCATTAGGCGTAACATCGCATTCATCAGCTCAGGAATATCCATTCCGTGATATTACAACCGCTGTAGTGTGGGGTGCGGGTGGTGGCACCGACAGCATCAACCGTATGATCATGGCTGAAATGGAAAAACATTTACCAGTCGGGATCTCTGTCACAAACCAAACGGGTGGTGTGGCAGGTTCAAATGGCATGGTCTATGTCATGAACCAACCAGATGATGGTTATACGCTCGTTGGTTTATCTGAATCCAACGTAACGGCAGCTGTTCAAGGTGGCTGGAACCAGAAGTTTTCTTTCTGGCACCCTTTCATTGTAGGTGGTTCACCAGATTTGATTTCTGTTCCTGAAAACTCTCCATACAATACACTGGAAGAATTGGTTGCAGCGGCTAAAGCGGCTCCAGGCACAATTCCAGCAGCGGCGTCGGGCTCGGGTTCTATCCACCATCTGAACTTGCTTGCCATCGAGAATGGCGCAGATGCAAAATTCAAGTTTATTCCCTATAAAGGTTCGGCTCCTGGTCAAGAAGCTGCCATAGCGGGCGAAGTTGCCTTGGTTGTTACATCCTTGGCAGAGCAGGCTCCATTGATTGCAGGCGGTAAATTAAAACCTTTAGCCATGCTTACCCCCGATGCTGTTGAGTTTAACGGTCAGACAATTCCTTCGGCTTTCTCAAGTTATGATGGGTTGGATAAATATCTGCCTCTTAAACAGGCAATTGGTTTTGCAGTTCATGCATCGGCTCCTGACGCCGCTAAAAAGGCACTGACTGAAGCGTTCGATAAGGCAATCGCTTCAGATACTGTTGCTGAATGGGCCAAAGCAAATAATTATGATGTCTCTGGAAAGTCAGGTGCGGAAGCATCCGCCATTTTTGCAAAGTTAGAAAGCACATTCGCATGGACGCTTTGGGATCTAGGTGCTGCCAAGGTTGACCCAGCTACATTAGATATTCCAAAGCCATGAGCGAAACCCACGCTTACGCAGGTTAATTAAATCTCTTTATCTGGCTGGCTTGAGCGCTGGCCAGATATTAAACTGGAAGCTTTCTTATGGATGATAAATTAATATTGCGGGTTCGGGATTTCTGGACTTCAATCGTTTTGATTATTGTCAGCTTTTTCTTTTTGTTCCAAACGACAGATATTCCCTTCTTAAACACAAATGTTGCAGGCGTTGATTCAGCGCAATGGTATAACTCGGCTGCTCTTGTGCCCTATGGGATTTTTGGTTCGCTGCTCATTTTATCGATCTTCCTTATGGGCATTGCCATCAAAGACGGTGGCGCCAAACATGCACTTTCAAAAATTGGTGTTGGGTATTCGCGCTCAGAACTCATCAGGGTTTTTTGCGTCAGTATTATCTTATTCTTTTATATTTTTGGTTTGATACCACGCGTTGATTTTATCCTGTCTTCAAGCCTCATGATAACCTGTTTGATTTGGGGCTTTCATAGCGAAAATAGACGCTCAATGATATTGAGCACGCTCGCGATGTCACTTGCTTCGATTTATGCGCTGGTGATGCATTTCCCAAGATCTGAATGGGCGAAGCCACATGATGATGACTGGCTAGTGTTTGTAACCTTTGTCATTCTAACGCTGGCGATGTTCGTGATGGAAAGTCGTAAAGGGCCTCTGAAACGCATAGTAAAACTAACGCCTTTGCTTTCCGTCATTGCACCGTTGATACTGGTTATGGCCATGGCATTTGGTTTTCGTCAGAACGTGCCGAACCGTACCGGTCTACTCTTTTCACAAATTGAATATCATTATTATGTCTCCATCAGACCCTTATGGCAGGGTAAGAAATAATGGAATTTGTGATTGCGCAATTGCTGGGTTTTGGCTCTTCCCTTTTCGGATTGATCATCGACCCGGTTACATATGCCTATCTTATCCCGGCGGTTTTTTTGGGTATTGTCTTTGGAGCACTTCCTGGCCTCACAGCCACACTTGCGGTCACAATTCTGACGGGCCTTTTTGGAAACAAGTTTCCTCTTGATCAAGCTTTGATTGCATTAATTGGTGCATATGTTGGTGCTATTTATGGTGGCTCATATCCTTCGATATTGCTAAACATTCCTGGCACAGCAGCGTCTGCGGCAACAGCCATGGATGGTTATCCTCTGACCAAACAAGGGCGGGGTGGGGAAGCGCTCGGTATTACAACGACCGCCTCATTTATCGGCACTTTGTTTGGTACTTTTTGTCTTTTGATTTTTGTTTGGGTTTTGCTGCTTGTTTCACAAAACATAGCTTCACCCGAAAAAGCGCTTCTTGCCCTCTTCGGCATATTGCTTTCTGGAACGCTGATGTCGCAGGATCTTGTCATAAAAGGATGGATATCCGGATTGATAGGGCTTGCCATGGCTATGGTTGGTCTAGACCCGATCCTTTCCGAAGAGCGATATATTTTTGATTGGTCTTACTTGCTGTCAGGGTTCCAAGTCGTACCAGTTTTAATGGGGGCGTTCGCTATCCCGCAGATTATGGACGGGATGCGTGCCGCTATAGACTTTGGCAAAGCGCCACATGTCTCACGCATTCGACCTGAATTAAAAGAAGTTACCAAGCGCTTACCCACAATATTGCGAAGCGGGGCGATTGGAACGGGCATTGGAGCGCTGCCAGGTGTGGGCGAAGATGTTGCAGGTTGGGTTTCCTACGGCGTTGGAAAAACAACCTCAAAAGAAAGTGCGAGTTTCGGTAAAGGATCAG
>CALFBU010000164.1 GCA_937951455.1 uncultured Rhizobiaceae group bacterium | reverse complement strand
AAACGCCCTGGCATGTATATCGGCGATACGGATGATGGCTCTGGTCTTCACCACATGGTTTATGAGGTTGTTGATAACGGTATTGATGAAGTACTTGCAGGACATGCTGACCGTGTGACTGTTACGCTGAATCCGGATGGTTCAGTCACCGTCACCGATAACGGTCGTGGTATTCCCGTTGGCATTCACGAAGAAGAAGGCATTTCCGCTGCCGAAGTGATTATGACCCAACTTCATGCGGGCGGTAAGTTTGATCAAAATTCCTATAAGGTATCCGGCGGCCTTCATGGCGTGGGTGTCTCCGTTGTAAACGCACTTTCTGTTTCGCTTAAATTACGCATTGCCCGTGACGGCAAATGGCATGAAGTCTCATTTACCCATGGTGTTTCTGACGGACCGCTGAAAACACTTGAGGATGCTGGTGATTATTCAGGTACGGAAGTTACGTTTTTGCCTTCAGAAGAAACCTTCACCATGGTGGAATTTGATTTTAAAACGCTGGAAAAGCGACTGCGTGAACTTGCCTTCTTGAACTCTGGCACACGTATTCTTTTATCTGATAAACGCAGTGCCGAAGAACAATCAGTTGAACTTTACTATGAAGGCGGGTTGGAAGAGTTCGTTAAATATCTCGACCGCACGAAGTCTGCATTAATTGAAACTCCAATTTATCTTAAGTCAGAAAAAGATGGCATTACGGTTGAAGTCGCTCTTTGGTGGAACGATTCATATCATGAGAATGTGCTTTGTTTTACTAATAACATTCCACAGCGTGATGGCGGCACACACCTTGCGGGCTTCCGTGGTGCGCTAACGCGTCAGGTCAACGGCTATGCAGATTCATCCGGCATGTCGAAAAAAGAAAAAGTCTCGCTCACAGGTGATGATTGCCGTGAAGGATTGACTTGCGTGCTATCTGTAAAAGTGCCTGACCCAAAGTTCTCATCGCAAACAAAAGACAAGCTCGTTTCATCAGAGGTACGCCCTGTTGTTGAGAGCCTTGTCAACGAAACACTGAGTTCATGGCTTGAAGAAAATCCGGCTGAAGCGAAAATTGTTATTACCAAAGTTATTGAAGCAGCTTCCGCACGTGAGGCGGCACGAAAAGCGCGTGAACTAACACGTCGCAAAGGTGCGCTGGATGTGAGCTTCCTGAAGGGCAAATTGTCTGATTGCCAGGAACGTGATCCAGCCAAGTCTGAAGTCTTTCTGGTCGAGGGTGATTCTGCAGGTGGCTCCGCAAAGCAGGGACGAAACCGTGCCAATCAGGCGGTGCTTCCATTGCGTGGTAAAATCCTCAATGTTGAACGCGCACGCTTTGATCGCATGTTGGGCAGTGCGGAAATTGGTACGCTGATTACGGCACTTGGAACCGGCATTGGCAAGGACGAATTTGACATTGAAAAAATTCGCTACCACCGCATTATCATCATGACAGATGCGGATGTAGACGGGGCACACATCAGAACATTATTGCTGACATTTTTCTTCCGCCAAATGCCTGAATTGATTGAGCGCGGATATCTCTACATCGCTCAACCACCGCTTTATAAAGTAACTAAAGGCAAGTCATCACAATATCTTAAGGACGAAAGAGCCCTAGAAGATTTCCTGATTGATGGTGGTCTTGAAGAAGCGAGCCTTGAACTCACCAATGGTGAAGTGCGCACAGGACCCGACTTGAAGTCTGTAATTACAACGGCCCTGAAAATCAAAACACTGCTTTCTGGCCTTCATTCACGATACAATAGAGATGTTGTGGAACAGGCTGCAATTGCTGGCGCGCTCAATGCGGAGATGATGAATGATCGGTCTCAAGCAGCACAAGCGGCAGATTATGTTGCCAAACGTCTTGATATTATTTCGGATGAAACAGAACGTGGCTGGGAAGGCAAGGTTGGTGATGATGGCGGCCTGCTGTTTGAGCGCATGGTTCGCGGTGTAAAAGAAGCAGCCAATATTGATATGGCTCTGATTGGTTCTGCTGATGCGCGGCGTCTTGATGGCTTTGCTGCTGAACTTCAGGAAGTTTATGGCAAGCCACCGGTATTCCGACGCAAGGATTTTTTCTTCAATGTTTCCGGCCCATTGGCACTCCTAGAACAAGTTTTTGAGACGGGTAGAAAAGGTCTGGCACTTCAGCGCTATAAGGGGCTTGGCGAAATGAACCCGGATCAGCTTTGGGAAACCACGCTTGATCCGGATGCGCGCTCGTTGTTGCAAGTCAAAATCAACGAAGCAGCCGAGGCTGACGATTTATTCACGCGCTTGATGGGTGAAGAAGTTGAACCGCGTCGAGACTTTATCCAGACCAACGCACTCAACGTTGCCAACCTCGATATCTAAAAAACGCTTTTGCTATAACAGTCGCTACGGCTTGATTTGCTTTAAACGCCACGCCTAAAGCAATCATGCCAAGGCGTCGACAGAATCTGGTTTTTTAAGGATTCAATTCAACCGCAGATTTTATAAATCCAACCAAATTTTATATAAATTAAACTACTGTTTTCATTGATTTTTTTTATTTGTTTAAAATTTTAACAGTCATCTTTCATAAACATTGAAGTTTCACATGTTATTTTGTCGCAGTATTTGAAAAAGTGACAAAAAAATTATTATGAAGATAATAGATAAAAACCTGAATCAGCGCATTATTACTCTCGCGTCTGTTGTCGTTGTCATCGCAACTATTGCGATGATTTTGCAGTTTATGGTCTTTTACGAGATTGGCGTCGCAAATGTATCTCAGGTCTTTGTGATATCAGGAACTGCTATCATGCAAATGTCAGCCCTTTTGATTCTGACCTTGCAGAAAACCAGAACAAACCTTCAACAGGCTCAGAATCTGGCTTACATGGACGAGCTTACTGGACTGATCAATCGTCGCAAGTTCAATGAAATCCTAGATTTTCACAAAGTTAATAACAGAGCCAATGTATCGAAGATTGCTGTGCTCATACTTGACCTTGATCGTTTCAAACTAATCAACGACTGTTACGGTCATGATGCGGGCGACAAGGTTATTTGTCAATTTGGCAAACGCATACAATCAGTTGTCGACAAAAACTCTGTAACTTGTCGCATGTCTGGTGATGAATTTTCTGTCCTGATTAAGAATGTGACTTCCAGAGATGATGTTTTGCAAACTTGCAAACAAATCCTGAAAGCGATGGAAAAACCATTTTCCTACGAGGGTAAAAAAATTAAAACCAGCGTTTCGATTGGTGCGGCAATTATAGATGGCACTGAAGACACTGATCTTTCTCCACTCCGAATGGCCGATTACGCACTTTTCAATGCCAAGGAAGAAGGTCGTAACAACGTAAGGGTGTTCAACTGTGAAATGGCTGCACAAATCAAGCGTCGCCGTAATTTGGAAAGAGGGCTGAGCAACGCAATTACTGGTGATATGCTGACACTAAAATATCAGCCTTTTGTTTCACAGGACGGCAGTTCCATATCAGGTGTAGAAGCGCTGGTTCGTTGGGATCATCCTGAAGAGGGCGAAATATTACCTGCAGAATTTCTGCCAGTTGCTCAAGAGCGTGGTATGATTGACAAAATTGGCGAACTAATCCTCGAGCGCGCCTGCTTCGAAATAAAACCGCTCAAGGATATTCGCTTGGCGGTAAATATTAATCCTTCGCAATTCAGCCAAAAAGGATTTGTTGAACAAGTCAAGCGTGTACTCAAGAAAACAGGATTTGAGCCTTCGCGCCTTGAACTGGAACTTGGTCAAAATTTGCTGGTGTCCAAATCTGAAAAAATACGATCCGACCTACAAGCCCTTCGCGATATGGGCGTGCGTATTGTATTGGATGATTTCGGTACAAGCTACTCCAGCATGTTTTTCTTGCGAGAATTTAAACTCGATAGAATCAAACTGGACCGTAAGTTTGTAAGCAACATGCAGCATGAAAAAGATGGTGACGAAATCATTGAAAACATGATCGGTCTTGGTTCGACATTTGGCGAAAGGCTAACTGTTGAAGGCATAGAGACTAAAGAGCAACTTGAGATATTACGGCACGACGGCGCAAAAGATCTTCAAGGGTTTTTCTTCTCAAAACCGCTTACTTTGGATGAACTGGAAGCCAGTAAAATGGTAGTTGATCTCAGAAGTCATTTGCCAAAACAAAAAACTCCTGAAAACGTTAAATCAGCGCCCATAAATCGCATGGCAAGTTGAGCCTGCGACCCTAGAAAGCATTGCATTCTTTATAAAGAGTGATAAATGCTTAGATATGAACAAACAGCTTACAGATACAAGCCTTACACAAGGCAAATACCCAGGTCGTGACAAAATCCGCAATTTCTCGATTGTGGCGCATATTGACCATGGCAAATCCACACTTGCCGACCGTTTGATACAGGATACGAATACCGTTGCCCTGCGCGACATGTCCGAGCAAATGCTGGACAATATGGATATCGAACGCGAGCGCGGGATTACCATCAAGGCGCAAACCGTCAGACTTCACTACAAGGCGCAGGACGGCGAGACTTATATTCTCAACCTGATCGATACCCCCGGACACGTGGACTTTGCCTATGAAGTATCGCGATCACTTTCTGCGTGTGAAGGCTCCCTTCTGGTCGTGGATGCGTCGCAGGGTGTTGAAGCGCAAACGCTTGCCAATGTTTATCAGGCAATTGATAACGACCACGAGATTGTTTCTGTCCTTAACAAGATCGATCTGCCAGCTGCAGAGCCTGACCGCGTCAAGGAACAAATTGAAGAAGTCATCGGCCTTGATGCAAGTGACGCGATTGAGGTTTCTGCCAAAACCGGACAGGGCATTCAGGAAGTTCTTGAGGCGATTGTTACCAAACTTCCCTCGCCCTCCCATGGTGATATAGATGCGCCTTTAAAAGCGTTGCTCGTTGACAGCTGGTATGACGCTTATCTGGGTGTGATCGTGCTGGTGCGTGTCATTGATGGCCAGATTAAGAAAGGCCAGACGATCAAGATGATGGGTACAGACGCCA
>CALFBU010000163.1 GCA_937951455.1 uncultured Rhizobiaceae group bacterium | reverse complement strand
GTGCTTGATAAATGGAACAACGCTATTTGGCTTAATCCGGTTGAAGAACGCGTTTGGCGATATACGCAATCGACCCAGATGATTAATCAGCTCTTTGCGGGGCGCATGTTCCCGATGACCTTGTCAGGGCTTGATCAGGGTTTAAAAGAACTTTCTCATTAGGGCAAAAAACCCGGCTTGGGAGCCAGGTTTTAAAATCAATTTGAAATCAGCTTATTTCTTCATCAAGCTGCTAATAGCCGGAACACTTAAAGAAGCAATGATTGCTTTTACAATGTCAGCCAGAATGAACGGCTGAACGCCATACTTCCATGCACCTTCAAAAGACAGAAGATTGCCACTTGCGCCAACATATACAAAACCAAGCCAATAAGCGCCAAAAGCGTAAATGGCCAATGTGCCAACAAGCGTTGCACCAACAAGAGCCAAAATATTTTTTGAACCAACACGATCAGCAACATAACCAACGATGGCAACAGCAATTACAAAGCCCGCAAGGTAGCCAGCTGTTGGGCCAGCGAAATAAGCAGGACCTGCTGCAAAACCTGCAAACACTGGCGCGCCCATGTATCCAACCGCAAGATAAGACAATATTGTTGCCATACCAAGACGCAGACCATAGGCAGCGGCTAAGCCCATAACAGCTAAGGTCTGCAATGTTACAGGCACAGGCCAGAATGGAACTTGTACTTTCGCGGACAAGGCAATTAGTGCCACACCAAATGCGACCAGTGTTGCCATTGTTAGCGCTTTGAGTGAAGAATTGTTAATTAAGCTAGGTGCAAGTGCATTTGCTGACATTATGTATTTCCCTAAGAATATGATTATGACTAAATGTATATTAGTTAAAATCATTCGTATCAAGCGTTCAATATTGCAATAAGGAATTTCATGGCTTCCCCTTCTTTCCGCACAAAATTTGATCCCGAGCATGGGAAAGCCGTTAATATTGCGGATGGGATTCAAAGGATTACCGCACCCAATGAAAGCGCTTTTACATATCGAGGCACAAATACTTACATCTTGGGTGAGGATAAAGTAGCCGTCATTGATCCTGGTCCTGTGATCGATAGTCATTTTGATTTGCTGCTTGAAACCCTGAAGGGACGCACCGTAAGCCATATTATTGTGACACACACGCATATGGACCACTCACCATTGGCAGCGCCACTGAAGGAAAAAACCGGTGCTCCCATTTTTGCTGAAGGGCCTCATAGAAACTCGCGTGATTTGCACTTGGGCGAAATCAACTCACTGGACGCAGCAGCGGACAAAGATTTCAAGGCAGATGTTATTGTCAAGAATGGCGACATGATTGAAGGCAAGGATTGGACCCTAGAAACAATACTCACCCCAGGCCACACTCAAAATCATGCCTGCTTCGCTATTAAAAATACCGATATGCTTTTTTCCGGTGACCATGTCATGAGCTGGGCAACGTCGATTGTTGCGCCGCCCGATGGTTCGATGCAGGATTATATGAATTCGCTTTCCGTTATGATGGCGCGTAAGGAAACCATATATTTTCCTGGTCACGGTGGCAGGTTGGAAAAAGCCCCTGAGTTTGTGCGCGCCTTACGTGCGCATAGAAAGATGCGCGAAACTGCCGTTCTTTCCCGCATTCGTGCAGGCGATAAAACCATCCCGGACATCGTTAAAGTGATTTATAAAGAAACTGACCCACGGCTTCACGGTGCCGCAGGTCTATCCGTTTTCGCACATATCGAGGATTTGGTGATACAGGGGCGCGTGATGTGTGATGGCCCGCCGGCGCTTAACAGCGAATACACACCAACCTCTGAATAAACCTCTTTAGCCCTCGCCCGCAATCCCTAGCAAGGCTGCATCCAACTGCTGCAGGAAGCCTTCTATGAGTTTTGCATTGTAGCCAAAATCATGTTTGCCCCAACGTGCAGATGCGCGCGCATCAACGAGCGTATTACGATCTTCACTGACGATGCGAATGACCATATCATTTTCGAAGCCGAAAATGAGCGTTCGCTCCAAGACCTCAATGAAAATATCATCAGGCGTTTCTACATTATCTTCCAGTTGCGCATCTTCATCTGTGTTTTGTGTGTTGTTATCTGCAAGCTGCGTGGTTTCTTCGCTCTCACTATTGTTTTTGACTTCGGGGATGCCTTGAGACCCGGTCAGCAACCATTCATTGCTATCGACTATGGCGCGCACGGCTTCAAGCACCCGTTCAGGCCCTGCAGGGTAACGCCTAGATTGGAGCCTTGGATAAGCGATAATCATCTTCTTGGCATAATCATCATCATATTCAATGACGGGATTCATTCCCTTATCAGCGTTATTGGCGCGCAGTTGATCTGCATTTATGTATTCTGGAGGGTTGAGCATGTCCGTTGAAACGTCATTGGCAAGGGGATGTTGCATTGCAAGAAATGCCTGATAGCCAAAGGGCATCAACACAAGAATGGTAATGATCATACCCTTGATGACTTGCGAACCGCCGCGATAGCCCTTTTTCCAAAGCTCAGTAATGGCCTTCAAAGCAAAAACCAGTGAAAGCAGAGCAATCAAAAAACCAAACGAAATAAGAATGAACATCTGGATCGTATCTATTTTGGCAAATCGGTAAAGCAGGATTACCAAAACAAAAAACGGAATCAGAAACATCGCCAGTCGCAAGCACCAAATTGCTGCCTTCGAACGTCTTTCTTCTAAATATGCTGCCATGTAATTTTCACTTAATCCTTAAATATCACCTCTATTTCGCCCCATTATCGCCATTGGGCAAGTCTTTTCTTGGAGATGTTAATCATGGGTGGGCCATAAGGAGTAAAATTATGCAGTACAGTGGTCATGACAAGACACATCAAACAAATTCTTATAATTCAGAAAATCCGCTGATCGCTCTGCCCGATCTTAACAATCAGGCTGTATTCACACGGTCCATCATTGAAGCTGCTCAAAATGCAGGGTGCGAGTTTCTTTTTGAAATACCAGCCAGCCTGTTTGGCTTTGAAGAAACCAGAGCAGCTGCGGTTCGCTTGAACGTATTCCAAGGCAATGATCAATTGGCTTTTATTTTATGTGATAAAAACAATGGCCAGATTCATGTTTTGAGCAATGACGAAGCACCCAGTCGGGTTATACGGTTTGTTCAGTCTTACGCCAATGTGTTGAGTTTTTTCAAAAATAGCGACGCTACTTCACACTAAGAGCATTGGGTAATTCAGTGATTGACGACAGCACCATATCTGCGTGGGGCAAGAGTTCTTCGCGTGTTGCCGGCCCCGTTTCAACAGCAAATGTTTTTACGCCCGCAGCGCGCCCTGCTTCCATGTCGTGGATGCTATCGCCTACCATTAAAACTTGTTCAGGCCGCAAGCCCAATCTTTCCTTGAAAGCATCAATCATGCCGCTTCCGGGCTTGGCGCCGTAACCGGAATCTGCGCCAAAAATATGTTCAAAGAAATGATCTAATTCGAGCGCTTCCATCTGGTTGATGGCGTTTTCTTCTGAATCATTCGTCCCAACCCCCAACAATATTCCATCATCATGAAGTTGCTCCAACGCCATTGC
>CALFBU010000162.1 GCA_937951455.1 uncultured Rhizobiaceae group bacterium | reverse complement strand
GAAAATGGTTCCGTTGAAAACCGTATTATAGCGCTCCCAAAGGGGACAACTTCATCGACCTTGATTGAAGCGGCAAATTTCATTAACGCAAAGATTGCCGGCCAGACTATAACTGAAGCGTCAATCTCTTTAAAAATGCAGCATGAGTTTGCAAAGCGTGAACTGGATGCCTTGACCCGAAAACTGGTTGATGCGGGCATTGCAACCTGGGCGGGCACAAGTGGTGATGAACCGGGTCAGCTCATTATTTCAGGCCATTCCAATCTTCTAGGTGATTTGGAAGCCGCAGACGATCTCGATCGTATACGACAGCTGTTTGGCGAATTGGAAGCCAAAGAGAATTTTATGAAATTGCTTGAGCTGACAGAAACAGGCGATGGCGTTAGAATTTTCATCGGTTCTGAAAGCAAGCTTTTCTCACTTTCAGGCTCTTCGGTGATTGTCGCTCCTTATAAAGATAATGAGCAAAAAGTTGTTGGTGCTTTGGGGATTATCGGCCCAACCAGACTGAATTATGCGCGTCTTGTTCCGATGGTCGATTATACCGCAAAGCTGATAAGTCGGATTTTGCGATAATTTAGAGGACTCAGGCCTTGATTTTTATCGTTCAAAGTCTGATATCACAAACATCTTAGACAATTTTTCAAATAATACAGGACTTGTTTGATGAGCGACGAAAACGGGCATCCGGAAAACAACACTGACAAGCAGCCACATGAGACACCGCAAGGCACTCGTCTTGATGCCGACATGAGCGAAGATGAGCTGCTGGCAGCACTTGGTGAACAAGCCAATGAAGCGCTTGGGCTTGATAATGAGCAAGAAGGCGAAGGTTTTGCAAATCCGTTGGAAGCCTTGGCGGCTGAAAATGCGCGTCAGGAAGAAGAGATTGCCAGTCTGAAAGACCAAATTCTTCGCGGTGCTGCAGAAATGGAAAACTTGCGCCGTCGCACTCAAAAAGATGTTGCAGACGCAAGAACTTTCTCGATATCCAGTTTTGCCAGAGACATGTTGGGCGTGTCAGATAATCTGCGCCGCGCATTGGACCATGTTGATGAAGCACACAAGGAACAACCTGGCATCAAGACCCTGATTGAAGGTGTTGAGATGACAGAGCGTGAGCTTCTCAATAATCTGGAAAAAAACGGCGTTAAAAAGCTTGATCCAAAGGGCGAGAAGTTTGATGCAAATTTTCATCAGGCCATGTTTGAAGTTGAAAATACTGAAGTTCCAAACAAAACGGTGATGGAAGTCGTTCAAGTCGGCTTCATTATTGGTGAGCGTGTTTTACGCCCCGCAATGGTAGGTGTATCTAAAGGCGGACCTAAAGCTGTTCCGGTCAATGAAGAAGGCCAGTCTTAAGACTTCGTCTTGTTTGGCTTTCTTTAGTCAGAAGAACCCTTTATAAATGACATGGCAAGATGAATCGCGAAGCCTGCCATGTCAAAAACAAAACCCAGTTCCCGTTCTAAAAAAATAAAGTTCACCAGCATAATAGATGCTAGTCTGGTGCGTGAGAAGTTAACAGCACTCACCAAAGAAACGGGTAATGATGGTTCATCGCCAAAGGTTAGAAGTGCTGTGCTCAAGCTTTTGAAGGAAGCTTCAAAAGAGGGACGAGAGAAAGCAAAACAAAAGCTGTTTGAAGATGGCGATGGCACGGCTTGTGCCTGGCGGATTTCCTTTTTGCAGGATGAATTGATCCGCATTATTTATGATTTCGCGGTCACACATGTTTACCGCGCACAAAATGCTTCCGATGCAGAACGAATTGCGATCACTGCGGTCGGTGGTTATGGGCGAGGAACCTTGGCACCCGGCTCAGACATAGATTTACTTTTTCTGCTGCCATATAAGCAAACCGCATGGGGCGAGCAGGTTGTCGAATATATTCTCTACATGCTTTGGGACATGGGTTTTAAAGTAGGTCATGCAACACGCAACATCGATGAGTGTATCCGTCTTTCAAAAGAAGACATGACGATCAGAACTTCAATTCTGGAGGTCAGATTTTTGCATGGCGTCAATGAACTTCATGAGGAATTGGTTCAAAGATTTTCAGATGAGGTGGTTCAAGGTCGTGCAGAAGAGTTTATCGCTGCCAAGCTTGAGGAGCGCGATGCCAGACATGCCAAGGCTGGAGAGTCGCGTTATCTCGTTGAGCCCAATGTTAAAGATGGCAAAGGTGGACTGCGCGATCTGCATACACTTTTCTGGATCGGCAAGTATTTCCACAATACAGGAAAAACACATGACCTTGTAAGTGAAGGCATGTTCACTGAAAAAGAATATCGCCGATTTAGAAAGGCTGAAAACTTTCTCTGGACTGTTCGCTGTCACATGCATTTTTTGACGGGTCGAGCAGATGAAAAACTGGTCTTTGATATTCAGCGCGAAATTGCGGAACGCCTCAATTACACAGACTCCTCAGGGCTTTCAGGCGTTGAACGTTTTATGCGTCATTACTTTTTGATTGCCAAAGAGGTGGGCGACCTGACGTTGATTGCCTGCGCAAAACTTGAAGAGCTTGAGGCCAAGGAAGTAACCGGTATTAACCGGCTGATTAAATCGGTTATAAGACGCACAAAGCGCATTAAGGATACGGAGGATTTCGTCAATGATAACGGCCGCCTGAATGTTGCCTACGAAACAGTCTTCACGGAAAATCCTGTAAATCTGATCCGTTTCTACAAATTCGCAGACGATACTGGCCTTGATTTTCATCCCGATGCGCTGGAGCTTTTGTCCAAGTCGCTAAAACTGATCGGGCCTGAAATGCGAAAAGATGAAGAGGCAAACAAGATTTTCGTTGATCTCATTTGTAGTAAAAAGGGACCGGGTCGCATCTTGAGACGTATGAACGAAACAGGATTTCTGGGAAAGTTTGTTCCACCTTTCAACAAGGTCGTGGCGATGATGCAGTTCAATATGTATCACCACTATACGGTTGATGAGCATCTTATACGTTCAATCGGCGCGCTGTTTGATATCGAAACAGGAACGCTTGCAGATGAACACCCTCTTGCTAGTGAGCTGCTGCCAAACATCAAAGATCGCAGAATTTTATATGTCGCCCTTTTCCTTCATGACATTGCGAAGGGCAGAAAAGAAGATCATTCCATTGCCGGCGAGCGCGAAGCGAAAAAGCTTTGTCCAAGATTGGGATTTAATGAACAGGAAACTGATCTCATCGCATGGCTGGTGCGGGAACATTTGACCATGAGCACGATCGCTCAGGGGCGTGATATTTCCGATCGCAAAACAATCCAGGATTTTGCGGAAGTCGTTCAGGAAGTCGAGCGCATGCGCTATCTGCTTATTTTAACGGTTTGCGATATCAGAGCGGTAGGGCCTGGTGTGTGGAACGGCTGGAAGGGGCAACTGCTCAGAAATCTTTATCACGAAACAGAACTTATGTTGAACGGTGGGTTCTCCAAAACGCCGCTTAAAGCACGCGTTGCTGGAGCGCGT
>CALFBU010000161.1 GCA_937951455.1 uncultured Rhizobiaceae group bacterium | reverse complement strand
TATTTTGACGGCAATACAGTCTTTGATTGGTGGAAGCGTTCGGCACGTGAACATGGCGCGGAATATTGCACCAATGAAGTGATTGCCATGGGGCTGAATGATGCAGGTACGAAAGTTGAAACGGTAATGCTCAAATCAGGTGAAGTGATTTCCTGTGGCAAAGTGATTAATTGTTCAGGCCCTCGAGCGGTGGTGACCTCTCGCATGGCTGGCATTGAAGTGCCTGTTGAGCCACGCAAGCGTTATACCTTTATCTTTGATGCGGAGCAGCCGCTTGATCGTGATTTACCGCTAACGATTGACCCAACTGGCGTTCACATGCGAACAGATGGTCAATATTATCTGGCGGGTTGTCCGATGAGCATTGGCGGCGCGCCGGATGATCCGGTTGATTACGATGATTTTGAACAGGATCATTCGCTTTGGGAGCAACATGTATGGCCGATTATTGCAACGCGCATTCCGCAATTTGAGGCGATCAAGCTTACAAACTCCTGGGCTGGACATTATGCGTTTAATACATTTGACCAAAACGCCATCATTGGTCCGCACACCAAGGTTGAGAATTTCATTTTCGTCAACGGTTTCTCCGGTCACGGGTTCCAGCAATCACCTGCCATGGGTCGAGGTGTGGGTGAACTGATTACCTATGGCGAATACCGCACGATTGATCTTTCACCCTTCGGCTTTGACCGGATTGAACGTGGCGAAAAATTTGTTGAAAAAGCAGTTATCTAATTTAAAGGAATATCACGCATGAAACTTGTTTTAACGGGTGCCGCTGGTCGTCTTGGGTCTTATCTACGCGAGCCGCTTGCAAAAATGGCAACGAGCTTGGTTTCAACCGATATTGCTGAGGACATTGGCAAGCTTTATGAAGGTGAAACCTACATACAGGGCGATCTTGCTTCACTCGATGACATGATGAAAGTGCTTGAAGGTGCGGATATGGTCATCCATTTTGGCGCGATTGCTGATGAAGGACCTTTTGAAAAACTCTTGGGGCCAAACTTCATTGGCGCTTATAATATTTGGGAAGCGGCTTATCAGCACAAGTTAAAGCGGGTGGTTTATGCCTCATCCATTCATGCGGTTGGCATGCACCCGAAGAATGAATTTATCGGAACAGATGTCCCTCATCGTCCAGATACGTTTTACGGATTGGCTAAATGTTTTGCAGAAGATTTGGGGCGGATGTATTGGGAAAAGCGTGGGTTGGAATCCGTTCACATGCGCATTCTTTCCTGCCTTTCCTATGAAGGCGTGAACAATGCCAGAGCGCTTGGCTCCTGGCTTTCCTATGGTGACCTTGTACAGCTTGTCGAAAAATGCATCGATACACCTGTTACAGGGTTTTCGGTGATTTACGGTGTTTCAGATAATGACCGCGCACCCGTTGATAATTCGCTTGCGTCGTTCATCGGTTATCGTCCCAAAGACAATGCAGAACAATTTGCGCAAGAGGTTTTGGCTAAAGAGCCGCCTATGGATAATCAGGATCCTGGTCATATGTGCCACGGTGGTCCTTTTGCGTCCATTCCATTGGGGGAAGGTGCTGTTGCATCCATGAATGTGGTTGACGATACCAAGAAAACTTAGTGCTAGCGTGTCATTTCATCCTAAAATCTGGCTGGACAAATTTTGAAAATCCTTGAATAATATTTCTTTGGTTACTCAAGTTTGAATCTATAAACTGGGATGGGAAATTGTCATGAGCGATGCCGTTAAAGAATTAAAAGAAAACGTTTCCATTCCATTTGAAAAAGCACGAGCCATGCCGACTTCTGTCTATACATCGACGGATTTTCTGGAACGAGAATTAAAAGATGTGTTTTCAAAAGACTGGTTCTGCGTCGGTCGTGCCTCTTCGTTGAAAAATCCAGGTGATTACCTGACCCTTGATTTGGCGGAGCAACCCATCATCGTCTTGCGTGATGGTGAAGGGCAGCTCAAAGCCATGTCCAATGTTTGTTTGCACCGAATGTCTACACTGCTGGAAGGGCGTGGCAATGCGCGTAGTATTGTGTGCCCTTATCACGCGTGGACTTATAACCTTGACGGTTCGCTGCGCGGTGCGCCTGCAATGACGCTGAATGAGGATTTTTGCAAAAACAGTTATAAGCTGCCGCAAGTGCGGTGTGAAGAATGGCTTGGTTTTGTATTTGTAACCTTGAACCCTGAGGCTAATTCTACGGCAGACGAGTTCTCAAAAATCGAAGACCTGGTAGGGGATTATGATTTGGGAACTTATACCGAGACTTTTTTCGAAACGCATCTATGGGATACCAATTGGAAAATTCTCGCAGAAAACTTTATGGAGAGTTATCACTTACCAGTATGTCATGCCGGCACGATTGGCGGACTTTCAAAACTTGAAGAGATGATTTGTCCGCCGGGCGAAGCGGCGTTTAATTACCACACAATTTTGAAAGACGATTCTCTGAAAATAGCGATGGCGCATCCAAACAACAAGCGCCTGGAAGGTGATCGCCGCCGGATGACTTATCTGCTCGCCATATACCCAAGCCTGATGATCACGCTGACACCTGGATATTTTTGGTATCTTACATTACAGCCTCACGGTGTCGGCCAGGTTAAGATCGGTTTTGGTGGAGGCATGTCGCAAGACTTTGTCAATGATCCGGATGCGCAGTCTCACTTCACGCAGCTGAAAACCTTGCTTGATGAAGTGAATGTAGAAGACAAGGGCTGCACGGAAAAGGTTTTCAGAGGGCTTTCTTCCCAAGCTGCAAAACCTGGGCATCTGTCGCATTTGGAGCGCCCCAATTATGATTTTGCCTGTTATCTTAACAGTCGAATGCAGGCGGCTGAATAGGGCAAGCATCTCGCAACATAAAGGATAGGGTACGGTTTTGGCACATACTAGAATTCGCAAGTTCAACACTAAAGAAACCTATCCTGAACAAAATCTCGATAATGATCTGTGTCAGGCGGTTGTTACCCATGGTGGCAAAACGGTTTGGTTGAGAGGTCAATGTCCGCAAAATCTCGATGACGCAAAGAATATCGACAGCCATGATCCTGTTGAGCAAACGCACAAGGTTATGCAAAACATCAAACAACTCATCGAAGAAGCCGGCGGCAAGATGGAGCATCTGGTGAAGGTGGTTGTCTACATAACCGATGTTCGCCACCGCGAAGCCATTTATCGCACGATGGGTGAATACCTTAAAGGAGTGCATCCGGTTTCAACAGGTCTTGTGGTTCAGGCCTTGGCACGTCCTGAGTGGCTGGTTGAAATAGACGGCACTGCGGTAATTCCCGAATGACGTTCTCGCTAGTCGCCCGCTGTGCTGAAACAGGCATGTTTGGTTTAGCTATTTCCTCATCATCACCAGCCGTTGCCGCACGCTGTGCGTATACGAGAACAGGCGTTGGTGCGGTTGCCAGCCAAAATATCACCAACCCTGAATTGGGATCACTAACATTGGATTTGTTGCAGTCAGGCATGAGTGCTGAAGAAGCAATTGCCAATGCAATGCGCCAGGAAAAATATTCTGATTACCGTCAGGTTCTTGCAATTGATGCCCAGGGGAATACGGCCATTCATTCAGGATCAAATTCGTTGGGCATTTGGACGGATGCAAAAGGCAAGGATGTCATTTCGGCAGGTAATCTTTTGGCGAATGAAAATATTCCCCAAGCGATTGTGGATGGCTTTGAAGGGTCAAAGGGTCATTTGGGTGATCGACTAATTGCTGCACTTCAAGCGGGTCTTGATGCAGGTGGTGAAGCAGGTGCGGTACATTCTGCTGGCATGCAGATTTGTGACAAGGCTTCCTGGCCCATTGTCGATCTGCGGTGTGATTGGACGGAAGGATGTCCCATTGCTGAAATTACAAAAGCCTGGGACGTCTACAAACCGCAAATTGAAGCCTATGTGCAACGTGCCATCGATCCAAGAGAAGCACCTTCATATGGAGTGCCGGGTGATGAGTAATCCAATCAATGCACCAAAGTTTGTAACGCCGCAGGTTGAGGCTATGCAAAAGGCGCTAACGGAAATCGCTGCTGCGCCAGAAGGTGCGCCAAGAGGGTTGCCTGGAATATTTTACGGCGATCAGGATTACTTTGAGTATGAAGCAGCCACGGTTTTGCGAGACGCATGGCACTGCGCTGGTCGCGAAGATGAAATTGCCAAGGTTGGCGATTACATCACCGTGCGCCTGGTAGGTGAGCCAATTATCATTGTGCGTGACGAAAGCGGCATCAAGGCCTTATCCAATGTCTGTCGACATCGCGGCATGCCTTTGGTTGAAGGGGTTGGTAATGCCAAGCGATTTGTCTGTTCATATCACGCGTGGATGTATGCAACGGATGGGAGTCTGCTAAGAGCCGCACGCATGAAGAACGATGGCTTTGATCCCAAGTCCTGCAAGCTTGGAGAGTTTCATTGCATCGTCAGGTACGGATTTATCTATGTCTGTGTGAGTGATACGCCGTTGGATTTTGACGTTGAGTTGGATGGCCTCAATGATTTGATTGGGCGCTATGAACCAGAAAACTATCGCCTTGTTCATTCAGACACAGAAATATGGAATACGAATTGGAAGTGTCTGGTTGAGAATTTTATGGAGGGCTACCATCTTTCCGTCGTTCACCCGGAAACATTGCATGGGTACACACCAACCGGATTAGCCAAAAAAGCTGCATCTGGAAAAGGCTTTACAAGCTACAATGCAAACTATCCCGAAGATACACCTTCGCGCGGGAAGGGCGCTCCTGGATTATCTGCCGAAGAACGACACCGTTCGACCCTGTTTTCTGTCTTTCCCTGCCAAGTCGTGAGCATTGCCGCTTCTCTGCTGGTTTCTTTGTCCATTCGGCCTTTGACGTCTAATTCCATTCAGGTCAAATGGACAATGTCTGTCTATGGGGATGAACTTGATTATGCAGCGGTCAAACATCGCATTAAATTATGGGAAGATGTTAATCAGGAAGACCGCGAGAAGCTTGAATGGATGCAGACGTCTTTTCAATCTGTACATGCAAACGGCGGGCCTTTGGCCGGACCTGATTACGAGGGAACCGTGCATGACTTTTTGTTATGGTTGAACGAGCAAAATAATAAATACAGCCGAGCCTAAATTCCTGAAATCAATCTTTCCAGCAAGGCATCCAACATCGCGTCGCATTTGTCCAATTGTTCGATGCTGATGAATTCATCGGGTTTATGCCCTTGAGCCATCGAGCCTGGTCCGCAAACGACTGTGGGAATTCCTAATTCAGAAGAAAACAAGCCTCCCTCTGTACCGAAGGCAACTTTAATCGTTGCGTTGGAGCCGGTAAGGGATTTGACGAAGCTTACCACTTCAGCATCCTTTGCGGTGCTTAAAGGGGGATAGGTATTTGTAACCGTGAAATCGATTGCTGCCTCTGGAAAACTTGTTTTGATCGGCTCGAGTACTTGTTCTGCATGAACCTTGATTTTTTCGAGCAGCATTTCAGGATTGTCCTCGATCAAATTTCTGATTTCAAACATGAAAGAAGATTGGTTGGGCACAATATTAAGCGCCACCCCGCCCTCGATTTTGCCAACGTGCAAAGTGGTGTAGGGGATGTCATAATCTTGGTCGTGAGTGAAAGATTGCGCAATTTCAGTTTGCAAATTTCTGATAAAGGAAATCATATCGCACACCAGATGAATGGCGTTTAACGCGGTTGGCGCGAGTGCGGAATGGGCTTCACGACCTTGGCAAGTCACTTTGCATGCTGTCTTGCCTTTATGGCCAGTTGCCACAGACATTGATGTTGGTTCACCGACGATGCAAAATTGCGGCCTGAAGGGAGCTTCAGATAACATCTCGATCATTGAACGCACACCAACGCAGCCGATTTCCTCATCATAGGAAAGAGCCAGATGCAGCGGTGTTTTTAGTTCTTTTTTTGAAGCCTCAAGCGCGATGGACAAGGCGCTTGCGACAAACCCTTTCATGTCTGTTGTGCCACGCCCAAACAGCTTTCCATCATCCTCTGTCATTTCAAAAGGGGGGACACTCCATTGTTGTCCTTCAACGGGGACAACATCTGTATGCCCTGAAAGTAAAACGCCGGGTAATCCTGCAGGCCCAATCGTCGCGTATAAATTTGCTTTCTTCCCGCTCTCATCTTCGATGATGGTAACGTCAGCGCCAGCATTTTTCAAAAGATCAGCACAGTAGTCGATCAAGTCCCGATTCGGGTCTGCGCTTATCGTTGGGAATTTTATTAACTCACGAAGGATGGTTTGGGTGTTCATTCCATTTCCTGTTTCGCGATGTGGCTTGCCAAATATTTGGCATCTTCCCAAACGCCCCAAATAAAAGACGAGCCTCTCATGGATAACCATGGCAGGCCTAGGAAATATATGCCTGGCTCTTTGGCGACCCCTTTATAATGATTTGGTTTGCCACTCTCATCAAAAGTATCGACCTTGAGCCAATTGAAATCCTGCACAAATCCGGTCGCCCAAATAATGGTCGTAATGCCTGCTTCTACAAGATTGAGTTCCAGTGTCGGATTTATCATTGCTTCAGGATCCGGATCGATAATTTTAGCCTCTTCTTCTGGTGGCAAATCAATACCGTTCGCTGCCAGATATGCATCGGCTTCATAAAGGAGTGAAAGATAATTGGCATCGCCTTCCCTGATATTTTCTGCCAGGTCTGGTGCGAAGGAGAGTTTGCCGTCTTTAAATTCTTTTGTCATGCCTAGCAGGTTTATGCCGCGTGACGCAAATTTTCGAAAATCAACAGTGTTGCCACCATATGCGCCGCTGACAGCAATGGTTACGTGCTCACGACCGGCAGGCGGCGTTTTCATTTGCCATTTGCCAAGCACACCAAGCCACCAGACAAAATCCTTGCCGCGGTAACTGCGAGGTGGACGATCATGAGCGCCAACTGATAAATAAACCTTTCGGCCTGAACGCGAAAGTTCATCCGCAATTTGCGAGCCCGATGATCCTGCTCCCACAACCAGAACAGCACCTTCTGCCAGTTGTTCAGGGTGTTTGTAGTCGGTTGAATGTATCTGTGAAAGGTTGGCTGTGTTAGGCACAACCGGTGGAATGACGGGCACTTGAAACGGTCCTGTTGCAGCCACTATATTTTTTGCTTCGATAAGGCCTTCACTTGTTTGGACGTTAAAGCCGTTTCCTTCAGCATTTTTTTCTGCTGACAATACCTCAACGCCACATCGAACAGGCGCTTTGACTTGTTCAGCAAATGCTTCAAAATATTCGACCACTTCATCCTTGCCGGGAAATCCGTCTGGTCCGGTTTTTGAAAACTCTCTTGTAGGAAATCTGTCATGCCATGCAGGGCCATTGGCAACCAGTGAATTCCATCTGGCTGTACGCCACCGTTCAGCAATTCTATTTTTTTCCACGACCAAATGATCAACGCCGTGGTTGCTCAAGTGCTCACTCATCGCAAGACCAGCCTGACCGCATCCAACAATAAGCGTGTGAGTTTTTTCGATTTCCATAATCATGCAATTCCAAAATTGTCCCTCAATGTCACCTCATATCAGAGTGTCACGCAAGGGGTTATTTCAAACAAAGCCAATTTTCTTAATCGCTGATTGAAACTAATCTAACTGGTTTCATTTTTGGTGGTTGCAGGGTTGCAAAAAAAAGTACTTCCGTTCGATTTTTTGAATCTACAAAAAAATCACTCTTCCAATGAATCGTAAACCTTTTTTGCAACGCGGAAACATTCAAGACCCTGCGGTACACCGCAATAAATCGCGATGACATGGATAATAGCTCTGACCTCTTCTTTTGAGACGCCATTGGTAATAGCGCCACGACAATGAATCTCCCATTCATTCATTTTACCAAGTGCCCCAATCATCGATAGGTTCATCATGGATCTTGTTTTTGCATCAATGACATCATCGCCCCATCCAAATCCCCAGCACCAGGCAGTCATTGCTTCCTGAAATGGACGCGTAAAATCATCAGCAGCTGCAAGGTTTTTTTCAACGTATTCTGCACCCAAAGTCGATTTTCTTTGTTCTAGTCCTTTAAGAAAAAGATCTTCGTCAAAACTGCTCATGATTTATCCTTTGAGTTTAATTGCAACATTTTTGGTCTGCACATAGTTCCAGAGTGCTTCGCGACCTTTTTCACGGCCGTAGCCTGATTTGCCGTAGCCTCCAAATGGAGTCTCTACGCCGCCTGCATACCATTCATTAATGAAGACCTGGCCTGCTCGAATTTTTTGGGCTGCTTTGGTTGCTTTATCGATATCTTTTGTGAACACGCCTCCAACAAGTCCATAGGGTGTTCCATTTGCAATTCTGATTGCTTCTTCATCACTGTCAAACTTTAAGACTGACAATACAGGGCCAAACACTTCTTCATTTGCAATTGTCATATCTGGGGTGATATTGCTTAAAACTGTAGGTTCGAGAAATGCACCTGGCGTGTTTAGTTTGCGGCCACCTGCTTCTACTTTCGCGCCTTGTGATACAGCTTCCGTAATCATATCAGCTGCGCGGTCGCGTTGTCCTTCGGAGACCATGGCACCCATATTGGCACCAAATTCCTGGAGTTCGATCCCTGGCCCAACTTTTAAACTTTTGGCCATTCTGCTGATACGCTCAACCAAATCATCATGGATGGTTTCGTTGACGATCACACGTGACATGGCGGAACAGACTTGCCCAGCATTAAAATAAATGCCCCAACGGACATCATTTTCAAATGCCTCCAAGTCAGCGTCATCATGTACAATGGCAGCAGATTTGCCACCCAGTTCCAAAACACATGGAACAACGTTTTTTGCGGCAGCCGAAGCAATTGCGATGCCTGTTGGAACTGAGCCTGTAAATACGATTTGATTCACATCGCGATGAGATGAAAGCGCTGCGCCTGCTTCATGGCCTAGGCCGCACAAAATATTGACTGCGCCTTTGGGAAGGCCAACCGCTTCTGCAGCATAGGCAAACCAGGCATTGGTAATAGGTGTCATTTCAGGCGTCTTGATCACGATGGTATTACCAGTTGCAAGCGCTGCAGATAATGAACGGGCCGTCATTTCTACAGGATAATTCCAAGGAATTATTTGTGCTGAAACACCAAAGGGTTCGTATGTTGTAAAATCAAAATAACCAGACCCCAAGGGGATAGAGCGTCCCTCAACGGTTTCAGCCTGATTGCCGTAATATTCAAAATATCGTGCTGCACCCTCGATTTCTATGCGTGATTCCCACAGGGGTTTGCCCTGCTCAAGCGTTAAAATTGGAGCGATTTGATCGATGTGATCCAGAAGATATTTGCCCATGGCGATAACCATGCGGCCGCGTTCTACCGGGCGCAGGTCTGACAAGACGCCAGAAAGGTGAACACGCTTTGCTGCTTGTACAGCTTTATCAACATCAACTGCATTGGCTAAGGCATGTTCTGCCAGTTTTTCCCCTGTTGCGGGATTGATAATGTCTATGCGTCCAGCACCACCATCAACCCATTGCCCGTCAATATAATTTTGCCAATACGATTTTAAGTCAACCATCAATTGCTTCTTTCATCCATTTTTGCAGGTGCATTACCGGGTGCTCTGAGTTTACACCGCAGTTTGGGTCTAATACGAGAGGGCCTGGTTTATAGCCACGTGAACTGAGGCCACGTTGAACTGATTCAACCAGATGTATGTCTTCCTCGACTGTGGTCTCACGGTCTTGAATAGCCAATTGCCGAACGATTTCACTCTCCTCGCCATTCACAGAGTACCAACCGCGCCAGACAACGACATGGTCTGCATCCAAAGCACGCCAGTGATAAGTATTGAGCACATTGCCTGGATAAACTTGAAACGAAAACATTGGCCATAGAAACCAACTGGAATATTCATCATGGTGCTGCATTCCAGATTGAATATCATAAGTCATGCTTTCCAGGCTTTGACATTCGGTCGTGTGGCGCAAACACATGCCTTGTGGTTGAATGTCATAGGTTTCGGGCTTTACAACACCATTGGCAAAAGTGGGATGATTGAGTGAGCAGTGGTAGCACTCTGAATAATTCTCGACGGAGACTTTCCAATTGCAGTTTTCCGGAATCTCCACCCATTCAAGCGGTTTCAGTTCTGCCCAGTTTGGAACCCATTCTTCCAGTTCCGAGCGTGCCTTAGGGAACCAGTCTTCCATCGGCTTGGCATTGGGGTCAAGGTTGACGAAAAGAAAGCCAAGGAAAGCTTCGCACTTCACTTCAGTTAGGCAAATTGATGATTTATCAAACCCTTCCACGGATTTAATATTTGGACCTGAGCGAAGCTCGCCTGTTAATTCGTAAGTCCAGGCGTGATAAGGGCAGACTACGACACTGGATTTGCCAGTTCCGCTAACAAGCTGATGAGCTCGATGTTGGCAGACATTATAGAACACACGGATTTGATTATCTCGCCCACGAATGGCGAAAAGGCTTTCACCAGCGATTTTGAATGTTGCGTAACTTCCCACTTCTGCAAGTTCAGAGGTATGGCAACCAAACTGCCAAGTCTTGGCCAAAAGTCCGTCCTGCTCGATTTTAAAAATCTGCGGGTCAGTATAGTAATTTGCTGCTAATGAATGAATTGGTTTTGTCATTAGTCCTCCGCCTCATACATTCCTAAAGCACGTCGACGTCCGTGAAACTTTTCAACCCGCGTCACGATTGCGTCGCTTGCATGTGCTACTACAAAAGATAAGAGCGTTTCCAATAGTGCAATTGTGGCAACTGAGGAGGGAAAAAATTGTGGCGTATCAGTTGCAACCAGAAAACCGTGATCCGCCTGTCTGATAATCGGACTAGCTGGACTATCTGATATTGCAACAATCGTAAGGCCTTGTGATTTTGCAATCTCTACTGCTTCTACCACTTCTCTACGATAGGGCTTGCAAGTGATCGCGATCAAAACATCTTTATTGTCCGCATAAGTCAGATCGTCTGTTGGGGTTGAGCCCGCATGTGGAATTGCATGAAATTGCACCATGCCGGTAGATGCAAGATAAACGAAATTTTTCGCGTTGGAATGATTTACACCAACGCCTAGCGTATAGACATTGTTAGAATTCCAAATGACTTTTGCTGCGGCTTCCAGTTGTTCAGCTGACGTATTTGCAAACGTATTTTCAATATTTGAAATCGTGCCTTGAACCATATCAGCATAAAGGCCGCCAAGGTCGCCGGTTTTTCTGATGTCTTGGAGCCATCGAGCGCGATCAGGAAAATCCACGCTGCCGCTTCGAATGGCTTCTCTGAAAGGTTCTCTGAAATCTTCATAGCCTTCAAACCCGACCTGGCGTGCCATCCGTACAACTGTGTTGGGTTTAACATTGGCGGCCTCAGCGATTTCCCGAACCGTCGAAACCCCAACATCGCGGGGGTTTTCCAGAACGTAAATTGCCGCTTTACGAGCCTCAGGAGTGAGTTCGCTTAACTCGTCTGCAAGACGCGATAAGACCAAAGATGATACATTTGTTTGATTCATAGTTGACTATGGTACATTTATACGATTATTTTGTCGAGCATAATTTTAAGAAAGAGATTTGCTGTGATCGAAAAGAAATTTCCTACACAAGCTCGAGTTGTTATTATTGGTGGCGGCATCATGGGTTGCGGTATTGCCTACCATTTGGCGCATGAAGGCTGGACTGATATTGTGCTTCTCGAAAAAGCAGAATTAACGAGTGGGAGTACATGGCACGCAGCAGGGCAAATCACACATTCGACCAGTTCATTTGGTTTGGGTAAATGTGTAGATTATAACATCGATCTTTATTCCAAAATTCTTGAAAAAGAGACGGGACAGTCATCAACCTGGCACGGATGTGGGTCGTTTCGGTTGGCTTACACTGAAGATGAAATGGATTGGCTTAGACATACGCTTTCTGTAGGTCGCGCGTTAGGATTTAATATTGAATTAGTAGGTCCGGAACGTGTCAAAGAGCTTCATCCGTTTTATAACCTGGATGGTGTTTTAGGTGCGCTTCATACACCCGATGATGGCCATGTTGATCCGTCTGGTCCAACCAATGCAATGGCAATTGGTGCACGCCAACTTGGTGCACAAATCATTAGACGTTGCCGCGTTACCAATATTACGCAAGCCTCAAATGGCGAGTGGCTAGTTGACACTGAAAAAGGCACCATCACATGTGAACATGTTGTCAATGCAGGTGGCACTTATGCGCGGCAAATGGGTGAATGGTCGGGTCTTCAACTGCCGATG
>CALFBU010000160.1 GCA_937951455.1 uncultured Rhizobiaceae group bacterium | reverse complement strand
TCGACAAAAGAGGCAAGCTTCAAAACGTCCTGCAAGGCGTGCGAAAAGAGGAAGAGTTACAAGCTGTATTTGCAAATTTTGTGAATAAGTAAAATGGTGCCCGGGGGCGGAATCGAACCACCGACACGCGGATTTTCAATCCGCTGCTCTACCCCTGAGCTACCCGGGCATCGGGTTTAGGTTACTTCAAATCAAGTCTGATTTGCTACCTTGGGCTAGCGGTTTATAGGACTAAGCATGCCGCCTGTCCAGTAGGTTTATCCGCAAAATTACAACTATTCCTGTTCGAAGTCCTTTATTTCTTCGGCAGGGATTGAATAGCGCTCCGAGAACCACCCATGCAGGTCTTTTTCCGAGCATCGCCTGGAGCAAAACGGATAGGTTTCGCGAGATGAAAGCGCCTTGCAGTTGGGGCATTTAACCGGCCTGCGCAAAGGTTCTATCTTCGCATTCATCTCTTGCTTTAAACCTTGTTGATCCAGCTGAAGTGAACGGGGTATCCCTCACCTGTTAGAAGCGCTGCTGTTTCATAAAGCGGCAGGCCTACAACATTAGAATATGATCCGATAAGCTTGACGACGAAGCTGCCAGCAATGCCTTGTATGGCATAACCGCCCGCCTTGCCGCGCCATTCACCAGAGGCCAGATAAGCCTCCATCTCGTCACGCGACAAACGTTTGAATCGTACGCGTGATTCAACCAGCTTATGCCGCATGGTGCCTTTTGGGGTAACAAGCGTTAGACTTGTGTAAACGCGATGATTGCGCCCGGAAAGCAAGCGCAGACTTGAAGCCGCTTCATCCAGCATCTCGGCTTTGGGCAAAATTCGTCGGCCAAGTCCGACCACCGTATCGGCTGTCAGAATATAACTGCCTTGCAATTCTTCCGAACGCCTGACATTTTCAATCGCCATTTCCGCTTTCAAACGCGACAAGCGTTTCGCAAGCGAACGAGGCACTTCTCCCCTGTTCGGCGTTTCATCCGCATCAACGGGTGACAGATGGTCAGGTTCAATACCGATTTGTTGCAGCAATTGAAGTCTGCGGGGCGACCCCGAAGCCAATACTAGTTTGGAAATTGCTGCCATTTTATCAAATCAACCTACTTGAAGCGGTAGGTTATGCGTCCCTTGGTCAGGTCATAAGGTGTCATTTCAACCAGCACCTTGTCGCCTGCCAAAACGCGAATGCGATTTTTACGCATCCGACCCGCAGTATGAGCAATGATCTCGTGATCATTTTCAAGTTTCACTCTAAACGTTGCATTCGGTAGCAATTCCGACACAACACCAGGAAATTCAAGAACTTCTTCTTTAGCCATTAGACCTCTTTGGTTTCAGACAGGCTGTCTTATTTCGTTAATCGTTCGATTTGGCGAACATATAACAGGCTTTTACCCCCATGAATATAGGGAATGCAAGGATTTATAAGGATGGTGAATAAGGGTAATATGTAATAGTCGATCGAACTTGTCCAATTGAAGCTACGCATATCAAAAAACTGGATTAAGAAAGATAGTTTTGCCGCAAGTGGCCGTCATTCAAATTGCAGCAATAAGCAAACATCAAAACTGGCCTAAAGACTTAGGCCAGTTCTATTGTGCCTGTCATGTGCGGATGGAATGCACAAAAATAACTTGCTTCCATACCCTCAGCAACCACAACTGAACGAGTTTCGCCTTTGACGACTTCCCCAGTATCCCAACTTCCTTCCATTGCAGTTGCGGTATGGGGGGCGATATCCTCGTTAGTCCAGCGTATGGTGTCACCAACTTTTACAACAATATGCTGGGGGACAAATTCAAATGAATTTATACTAACATCATGCACTTTTGACGTTACAGCAAATGCGCCTCTAGTTACGACACTCAAAGCGCCAGCTAATGCTGACGCTCCAAGTAATACATCCCTGCGGATGACTTTTAATGACATATGTTTCGATGACATTAATTAAGAGCCTTAACCATCATCTCAGCATGCTTTTCATGGGCTTTGAAAATCTTTAATCCTTCTACGAATAATGCCTTTACCTCAGCGTTATCGATATTTGGGATAAAGACATCGCCAACAAGACCATTTACCGCCTTATGATAAGCAAGTTCATTTTCCGCATATGCCCTGTCGAACTCGGCGCCACTAAGCGCACTAAATTTTGTAATAATGGCTTCACCATCTTCATTCAGCTTTTGGCTAAGAAAGTTATCTTTGGCTTCAGCACCCAATTTGGCCAAAAGCGCCAAAGCTTGCTCATTGACAGCTTCATGATCGCGGATCATTGTTTTTGCAAACTTTTGGACTTCGGGATTTTTGGATTTAGCAAGCGCCAAATGCGCATAACGAATATCAAGGTTGTCAGCGGTATATGCAACATGAGCAATTTCCACATCGTTCAATGCCGCAGGGTCATTAGCAAAAGCCTGTGTAGCAAACAAAATGCCTGTCACAGCGATACTAGCAAGTAATTTCCTCATCTATTTTCTCCAGTTTTAAGTTTCGATGAGATATTAATACAACTGGATTAAGCGTCCACATATATCAGATCATGCGAATTTTTATGCAGATCGTTCACAACCTTGTACAATGGCAGATTTCTATATATATAATCAGCATGCTTGATTTACTTAGTGATATATTGACCAACCTGAAAATGCGCGGAACGCTATATTTTCGTACGTCTTTAACCAGCCCATGGGGAATTAAAGTACCGGCATATGAAAACGTTGCGCGTTTTCATTTTGCACACCGGGGGAGTTGCCTGATTGAAGTAGAAGGCGTCGACAAGCCCGTCGCACTAGCTCAAGGTGACTTGCTAATAGTTCCACATGGAGCAGCACACAAGCTTTATTGTACATCAAAAACAAGAAACAAGGCTCTTGAACTTGATAGCGTTCTACAAAAGTCAGGTTACAATGGAAGAGGAGTTTTAGTCTACGGTGGCGATCAAGAAGATCGAGATACACAACTTATTTGTGGTCATTTTTCATTCGAGCCATATGCAAAGCATGTACTGATGGAGCGCCTGCCCCCTTATATTTGTCTTAAAAATTATGGGGAAGAGGCTGGAAAATGGATGGAGTCAACACTTCGTTTTATCGGTGACGAAGCTGGACGGCAAAGAATGGGTGGCGATCTGATTGCTCTAAAAATGTCCGAAACCATATTCGCACAAGCCATTCGTAGTTTTATAGAAAGTAATGAGGCGCCAGAATGGGGACTAAGCGGGTTTTCGGATGATAATCTCAGACTGGCTCTGGATGCCTTCCATAAATCTCCTCAAGAGCACTGGACAGTGGAAGGCCTTGCCCAAGCTGCCGGCATGTCAAGAACCAGTTTTGCAGTTTTGTTCCAGAAGAAAATGGCGATGACACCGATGGCATATGTCACTGCATGGCGTATCGAAATCGCCAAGAAACTATTATTGGTGAAAAAAAACACCCTTACGGATGTAGCAGAAGGAGCAGGCTATGCTTCTGACTCCGCCTTCGCACGTGTATTTAAGAAAGAAACAAGTATGACGCCCGCGAGATTCAAAAAAATAAATAAACGCAGTTAGTTTAAAGTTACGAACGATCTGCACATATATAGGAACGAATACGCATTTGCGGTATGACAATTGCCCGTTATTAATTGAGAGT
>CALFBU010000159.1 GCA_937951455.1 uncultured Rhizobiaceae group bacterium | reverse complement strand
CAACATGCGTTCTTGGCTTTCAGAAAGCATCATCTCATAGGCAGTCATGTTTTCTTCGCGCACGGGCACTAGATCAAGATTAAGCTCAACGCCCAGATTGCCTTTTGCGCCCATTTCAACGGCGGAGCAGGTAAGGCCAGCAGCGCCCATGTCTTGAATTGAAATAATGGCACCTGTTTTCATCAGTTCCAGACAGGCTTCAAGCAGGCATTTCTCTGTAAAAGGGTCGCCAACCTGAACGGTAGGGCGCTTCTCTTCAATGTCGGCGCCAAATTCAGCAGAGGCCATGGTTGCACCACCCACACCATCGCGGCCTGTTTTAGCACCCAAATAAACAATCGGAAGGCCAACACCCTTGGCTTCTGAATAAAAAATCGCATCTGTTTTCGCGATGCCAGCTGCAAATGCGTTGACCAGAATATTACCATTGTAACGCGAGTGAAAATTGACTTCGCCACCCACGGTCGGCACGCCAAAGGAATTGCCGTAGCCACCTACGCCTGCCACAACACCAGAAACCAGATGACGCGTCTTGGGGTGGTCAGGTGAACCAAAGCGAAGCGCATTCATCGCAGCAACCGGACGCGCACCCATGGTGAAGACATCCCGCAAAATGCCGCCAACGCCGGTAGCAGCACCCTGATAAGGTTCGATGAAAGAAGGGTGGTTGTGGCTTTCCATTTTGAAGATAACAGCCTCACCATTGCCTATATCAACCACGCCAGCATTCTCACCAGGCCCACAAATCACACGAGGCCCTTCGGTAGGTAACGTCTTGAGCCATTTTTTGGAAGACTTGTAAGAGCAATGCTCGTTCCACATAGCGGACCAAATACCTAGCTCTGTATAGCTAGGCTCGCGTTCTGTAAGCTCCAGAATTTTCTGATATTCATCTGGCGTAATGCCATGTTCAGAAATCAGCTCTTCGGTAATAGGATGGTTGTTTTCAACGGTCATTGTGCGTCCGGATTTTTGTTATCGTAAAGAATGGCAAGGCTGCCCAAGAGCAAGATCAAAACAACGATGCCACCAATAATGGGTGCAACGCCGCTAAATCCGTTCAGGCTGTAGTTTAAAAAGTCATAAGGGTATTCACCCGTAACTGCAGCTTTTGCGTAGGTGAATACCAAAAAAGCCATTGGGAACAGGATGAATTTATAAAGGTCACGCCATTCCAGCGAACCGATATGTCTGCTCGTAAACCAGAACAGAGTGAATATAACTGGAGTAATGTAGTGTTTTACCACATTCGTAAGCACCTCAATCCCTTGAGGAGAATGCGTTGCTGAGAGAAGCAGGTGATAAACAATCATGACCATAATGATTGAACTTAAACCTGTTACACAATTGACAGGCGAGCTTAGTTTCGTCCAACCGAAAAACAGATCCAAATATATCAACACTAGCAGGATATTTGTCCAATTCGTATAGAAAGAAAAATAATGAACGATTGCGCCGAATAAGCTTCTGCCGTCGCCCATCTCATCGATGATATTTGTGTAAAAGGTTATTACAATCGCGAGGCTGCCCAGAACCAGACCAAGCAACGCTAAATATTTTGATGTTTGGGTTAGGTGCATGCTGTCTCACCTCTGCTCCAGCGATTGACATCACTCAAGATGCGCTGGCCATTACTGCCCTGAATGAGAGGGCCAAAGGCGTTAATGTTGGTAAAAGTACCGCTGGATGCACTGCCTTTTTTCTCTGCCTGGACAACGAGCAACGGTAACCCGCCCGGGTTCTTTCGAGGCACAAGTAAGAAACGGGGTTGGCCTGCAAAAGAGCTCACTTCATTTGCCATTCTGTAAGGTTTGAAGGCCTTATCGCCTGATTTGAACCAACAGCGCTGAGCGATTTTAGCAAGGTTAGCAACCGCCGCTTCAGGTTTTTGTTTGGTGTTAAGAGAATTGCTTACAGGGGGCGATTTTGCCTGACAGGCTACAAGCGCAATAATGCTTGCGAGAGCAAGAAAATTTCCCACAAGCTTGTTCATTACGCAGCCTCAATGGACATTACATTCAAGGCACTTGCAAAAAGTGCTCTGCCTTGATCGCCGCCATGATCTGCTTCAATAAGATTTTCAGGATGCGGCATCATGCCAAGAACATTGCCGCTTGCGTTGGTTATGCCTGCAATATCATTGACTGAACCATTAGGGTTTGTGCCTTCGGCATAACGGAAGACAACCTGACCATTATCCTCAATCTGTTTCAGCGTTTCATTGTCAGCAAAATAATTACCGTCATGATGTGCTACGGGGCAGGGGATGACCTGTCCTTTCTCATATTGATTGGTGAAAACCGTATCTGTGTTTTCAACGCTCAACTTTACAGTGGTGCAAACAAAACGAAGACCTGCATTGCGCATAAGCGCGCCTGGTAGAAGTCCGGCTTCCGTCAGAATCTGAAATCCGTTACAAACACCCAGAATACGAACGCCTTGCTCGGCACGCTTCGCGATTTCCTGCATCACAGGCGAGCGCGCAGCGATTGCACCGGAACGCAGATAGTCACCGTAAGAAAAGCCGCCCGGTACGACGATCAGATCCGTTTCCGGTATTTCAGTATCCGTATGCCAAACAAGATTGGGCGCTTCGCCGTTTATTTTGGTCAAAGCCGCAATCATGTCTCTGTCGCGGTTAGAACCAGGAAATTGTATTACGGTAGATTTCATTGCATGATCATTTCTGATTTAATTGCTTCAAAAAGTTGTTGCGTGATTAAGCCTGCAGTCGCTTTTGTTTCCGCCTTTGTGGTGATCTGAACCAGCGTCTTTTCGTCACCCAATATGTTGGAAGCGATAAAGAGACTATCCAGAATCTTTAACGTTGAGCTTAGGCCTTGCACGTTGCCCAGTTGAACACCGCGTATGGTGTCGCACTGTAAAGATTTATCCGTTGATAATTCGCATGCCGCTTTTGCTTTCTGTGCTCTGTCTAACCCTAAAGGTCCGAATATTTCGCGGCTTTTGATTTGTATGTTTACGATAATGTCTTCCTTACACCCCACACAATCAAGCCGAATGCTTTTCATATCCTGATGGTGAACTGACCATTTTCTGTCAGAAAAGTCGGGAACTTCCAACGCTGCCAAGTCTCTTAAAAGCATGTTTGCTTGCGCTAGACTTGGAAAGAAAATTACAAGAGCAGCAATCAAAGCATAACGATTTAAAAGCTTTAGAAACATTATCCTAATATCTCCACCGCATAATTTTCTATAACGGTATTTGCCAATAGCTTTTCGCACATTTGTGCAATTGATTTTTCGGCAGCTTTTGCGTCATCGCCATTGATTGACAAATCGAAGACCTTGCCTTGACGAACACTGTCTACACCAGCAAATCCCAAAGCGCCAAGGCTACCCTCAATTGCTTTTCCTTGCGGGTCCAATACGCCATTTTTCAGGGTAACCGTTACACGTGCTTTTATCATTGTATAATTTTCTCTATTGTAATCGAATTTAAAATCTTAATCCTTTGGCAAATTTGATTGCCAAGGATTTTGCTTTAGACGGACTTCCTGCAATGGCAGCAAAAGTGTGTTGACGTTTTTCGAAGGGCAGTAAAACAACATAACCATCTGCCAAACCAGAAGTATTCTTTCCAGTCATTCTTATTGCCTGACCAATGGCCGTAAGTCTGCCAATTTTGATGGATGAGGATGATCCAACAGGATTAATTTTGTTGCGCTTGAAGGCATTGCCGATTCTAAAACCGAGCTTGAAGAACCTGTCAAAGCGCTTTCGATCTTTCTGGGCGCGTTCAAATTCCCTGGACTGTGCACGTGACATGCGATCGTTTTCATATGCAACGACAGCAAAGCCACCACAATTTTTCTTTTCGCAGATATAAACGCCTTCTTTCCCAGACTTTGGACCTTCCCAGTTTTTAATTGTAGAGCCGCTTAATTTTGGAACAGCATTTGCAATATTGGTTGAGGGAAAGTTCAGAAAAACCGCGCTCGCCATAGCAGCTAGAATAAGAAATATGGAACGCGAATGTTTCATTAGCTTTATTCCTCAGTCTTGTCGTTATCGCTTACGAGAACTGGGCCGCTGCCGCGTTGTGGTTCATTTTCCGGAATGATACCTAGACGGCCCGCAACTTCTGAATAGGCGTCAACCAATCCGCCAAGCCCTTGTCGAAAGCGATCCTTGTCCATTTTTTTGTTGGTCTTCATATCCCACAAGCGGCATGAGTCCGGTGAGATTTCATCTGCAACGATTATCCGCATCGCGTCATTTTCCCAATGGCGACCAAGCTCGATTTTGAAGTCGATAAGCTGAATACCGATGCCTGCGAAAAGACCAGAAAGAAAATCATTTACACGAATGGCAAGCGCCATGATGTCATCGATTTCTTGCGGACTTGCCCAGCCAAATGCCGTAATATGCTCTTCAGCAACAAGGGGGTCATTCAACTCATCTTTTTTATAACAGAACTCAATGATCGAGCGTGGAAGGACTTCGCCTTCTGTGAGCCCCAAACGTTCACATAACGTGCCCGCAGCAACATTTCGGACGATGACTTCAATTGGAATAATCTCAACTTCCTTGATCAACTGTTCGCGCATGTTAAGGCGTTTGATCAGGTGGTTTGGAATGCCAATCCGTGTCATCTGGGTGAATATATGCTCGGAAATGCGGTTGTTCAAAACGCCTTTGCCATCAATGATGTCGTGCTTTTTCTTATTGAAGGCTGTCGCGTCATCTTTAAAAAATTGCACAAGCGTGCCTGGCTCTGGGCCTTCATAAAGAATTTTGGCCTTGCCTTCATAAATGCGGCGGCGTTTTTTCATGCTTAATATTCCCGAATTAGCCAGTTAAAAGCGGCCTGATAAGGTTCTTGGAATCACAAGTCGCTATTTGCGTTTATCACTTAATAAGCCATGGCGAAATTATACACAATAAAAGCTTCTTCAAAACTCACAGTAAAAGAGGGCTCATTGTCGGATTTATTTTTCCATGTGCCTTCAAAAGTTGAGAATCCGTGATTATATGCAAATAACAAAAGTTTCATCAGGAGAAGAAATATGAGCGAACTTGATAAGCGCGGCGACGCATATGAGAACAAATTTGCACATGATGCCGAGTTAAAGTTCAAGGCGGAAGCAAGACGCAACAAACTATTAGGCCATTGGGCTGCTGAATTGCTTGGAAAATCAGGCGATGAAGTTGGCGAATATGCAAAGGAAGTTGTTCGCGCAGATTTCGATGAGCCGGGTGATGAAGATGTATTTCGCAAAATCCGTGCAGATTTTGACGCTGCCGGTATTTCGCAATCCGATGACGACATTCGCGCCAAGATGAGTGGCCTCATGGCTACTGCAGTTGATCAAATCGAAAGCGAATAATTCAAATGATATCACGTCTCAAAGACCTGCTTGCAAAAGATGAACCATCCTATGCCTGTTGGTCTGGGTATCGTGATCCACAAGTGGCGGGTGCCTTAGCCCGCCAAGCCTTTGATGCCGTCGTATTGGATGCGCAACACGGCTTTCATGATGACGGAAGCCTGCTCGCATGCATCAATGAAGTGGTATCTGCAGGCAAGTCTCCGATCGTCCGCCTTCCGCTCAACCGTTGGGACCTATGCGAAAAAGTCCTGGATTACGGTGCCTTGGGTGTTGCAGCGCCGATGATTAATACAAAAGAAGACGCGATTGCTTTTGCCAGGTCCGCCAATTATCCAGGTGTTGGTCAAAGGTCCTATGCACCCAGATATGCAGCAACACTCTATGGTTTGGATACAGGTGCCTATCAACGCGCAACACTAGAGTGTACTTTTGCCTTTGCGCAAATTGAAACACAAGAAGCCTATGACAATCTTGACGATATTCTATCCGTTGATGGTATTGATGGCATTTTGATGGGGCCATCGGATTTTTCAATTTCAGTGGGCAAAACACTTGAACCAGATGCCTATGGCCCAGCCACAATTGATCTGGTTAAAGATGTCGCTGAACGCACCATTGCAGCAGGTAAAATCGCTACTTGTTTTACACTCACTGCTGAACACGCAAATCTCTGTGCAGAATTTGGGTATAAAATGATCTCAATCGGCATGGACAGTTCAATGCTTGCAGCAGGCGCTGCCAAAAGCTTTGAGGGTATAAAATAACCATCTGAATTACTTTCATTAATGGATAGACGAATGCTGTAAAGTGGCTACGGTATTCCAACGATGCAAACACCTGATCATAAACTCACCGCGACGCTTTCATTTATCCCGCCACCATTACAGGTAGTATTGGCAATATTGTCGATACAATTGGGCGCTGCCTTTGCGATTAATCTGTTTTCGATATTTGGTCCTGATGGCACGGTGTTTTTTCGTCTCATCATCTCCGCATTTCTTTTGTGCTTGTTTATACGGCCAAAAATCAACGAAAATACAATCAAACATTACAAGCTATTGATCATTTATGGCGTCGCATTAGGCGCGATGAATTGGTGTTTTTATGAATCAATCGCCCGTATTCCGCTTGGCATTGCAGTTGCCATTGAGTTCATGGGGCCTCTGCTCGTAGCGGTTTATTCATCAAGACGGGCCGTGGATTTCTTATGGATCGTGGTCGCCTTTATTGGTGTTCTGATGCTGGCGCCTAAAATTGGAACTGACCTTGATCCCGTTGGCGTAGGCTATGCAATTTTGGCTGGGATAGGTTGGGGCAGCTTTGTGATTTTCAGCAAAAAGGTCAATCAGGCGTTGCCTGGCAGTGATGGTCTGGCGATTGGCATGGTAATCGCCGCTTTCTTTATGTTCCCATTTGCTGTTGGAAGCATCGCGCCAGTTTTTGATAATCCCTTCTTGATCGGCAATCTGATTGCACTTGCCGTGCTTTCAACAACCGTGCCGTTTTATCTGGAATTTTCTGCTCTTAAAACGCTAACGCCACAAGCTTACGGTGTTTTGATTACCCTTGAGCCTGCCGTCGCTGCCATCATTGGTGTCATCGCTTTAGGGGATGTTTTGGGGTTTGAAGGCATTATTGCCGTGGCATGCGTTACGCTTGCAGCAATAGGTGCAACTGTAAGCCAATCAAAAAATCAGGCTTGAGTCATTTCGCAACTGTTTTTCCATCCCACAAACATAAATCATTTACAGGGCACTCCTCGCACTTTGGAGACCTCGCATTGCAGACTTTCTTGCCAAACTGAAGCAGCCAGAAATGCCCATCTCGCAGCGCCCATTGTGGTGTCCGCAATTCCAGCGATTTGGCGGTTTGTTCTTCTGCTTTGCCTTGCGCAAGGCCTATACGATTGCATACGCGGTGGACATGCGTATCAACCGCAATAACATCAATACCAAAAGTAAAACTCATGACGATGTCAGCGCATTTACGTCCAATACCAGGAAGGCTCAATAAGCCTTCGCGTGTGTTGGGAACAGTGCCGTTATGTTCGGTAATCAGTGCGGTACAAAACTTTCGAATATTGCGTGTTTTAACATTGTAAAGACCAGCAGGCTTGATGGCTGCAGCAATCACTTCATCTTCCAACATCAGAACCGCTTGAGGTGTCTTTGCAAGTGCAAAAAGGTTTTGTGTAGCTGCAGCCGTATTTGCGTCTTTGGATTGCGCGGACAACATGCATGAAATGCAAGAGCGAAAGGCATCGGGTTGTCCCTTAGGGCCTTTGGCGTTAGGGGTTCGCCCGGGCATAGCTTCAGAAAGCTGTTTGTAGACGGCCTCAACCTCAGAGGGTTCCAAAAGGTTTTCGGCATAGGCTTTTTGTTTTGGTGCTGACATAAAGACTTAACTAGCGCACTAAGATTAAACTGCCAGATGGTTCAGAGCTGAAAAATCAAACTTCGATCTGCTTCAAAAACCTTGAGAAAACCATCAAGCCTTCTGGCCATGGGCCATGTCCACTTTCGTGGTTTATATGCCCGCTTTCACCAGCGTCCATAAAGAGCGAACCCCAGGAAGCTGCCATGTCTTCGGCTTTTTCATAAGCGCAAAAATGATCGTTGCGACTTGCGATCGTAACAGACGGAAAGGGCAGTGGGGCTGTTGAGGCAGGCCCAAAGGTTAAAAGATGTTTTGGTCGTATTGCCGGATTTTCTACATCAGGCGGTGCGACTAACATGGCGCCTGTAATAGGCTTGCCAAATTCTTTTGCAGCCTGAACAATTACCTGCGAGCCAATGGAATGACCTACTAGAATGATTGGTTTGGTGGTTTCTTCAACCGCTGCAATCAGATTGGCTTTCCAATCCTCAAAAACAGGCTTGTGCCAGTCACCCATGTCGACACGGCGTGCGCTGGTAATATTGTTTTCCCAACGGCTTTGCCAGTGGTCTTCATTAGCGCCTTTGTAGCCCGGAACGATAAGAATATCTGCTTGTGATGTTTTCATGGCTGGTATGTAGGAGGGAAATCTCAAATAAACAAGGGATAACATTACAAAGAAAAAAGGCGGAAGGTGTATGGTCCTTCCGCCTTTTGCTTGCGTAGTTTTTATAGCTTTCTGTACTCATCACAACCAAACAGGTAGTTCAAGCCTGAATGATACTCAGAAAGCATACTGCGCAAGAATGAAATCATCTGCATGGAAGTCAGAAATCTGCAGATCTTGAAATAATATTGTACCACTATCCATGGCGAGGATAACCCCGTCTTCTGTTTGGGTCATCGAATCTAAAATGTCTTCAAAGTCATCAAATTGGTAATGATCAATTTTGACACGGTCTGTTCGACCCTCGCCAGCTTCAAAGTCCTCTATGATGTCGTATCCTGTATCCTCGCCAAAGACGAAAACATCTGCGCCAGCGCCACCATTCAGAATGTCGCTACCCGCTTCGCCGATGAGGGTATCGTTGCCATCACGGCCATTTAGGACATCACAACCTTCACCACCATTGATGCGGTTGTTATCGTTATTGCCAAGCAGAATATCATGATAGGCAGAGCCAACGATAAACTCTATGCCATCATAGGTGTCGCCAGCAGCTTCTCCACTGAAACCACCGTTTAGCAAGTCTACGCCAACAGCTTCTTGCGCGAGATTATAGTCAGCCGCATCGCGATTCCCAGCACCACCTATAAGTTGGTCAGCGCCTTCACCACCCACGAGACGGTCATTCCCTTCGCCACCTGAAAGGATGTCATTGCCATCTCGCCCTGTAAGTCTGTTATCGCCAGCATCGCCTGTAAGAATATCATCGCCGGCACTACCAGCAAGGTTTTCAATCGAGACTAGAATATCACCTTCAGCATCGCCAAAAAGCGCTTCACGTGTTTCCAGATCAACATGAATTGCTTCTAGGGAATCTCTATAATCAGCAGTATCAACGCCATCTCCACCCAACAGTGTATCTGCACCAGTGCCACCAGAAAGGTGATCATTACCACCAAAACCAGAGATGACATTATTATTTTCATCGCCTGATAAAAAATCATCCTGCTCAGTGCCGGTGCTGCTTCGCAAGCCATGCTCAGGTTCGGAGGATGATTGATCCTCTACAGTATCGACTGTCTCTGACGTAAACTGATCAATCAAGTTTATAAGCTCATCCGTACGCGCCGGGTCAAACACGATAACGATTGAATCAAATGGACCTTCTTCAACCGTAAAGCCATTGTCACTTAAGGCGCCTAGAATATCACTATCACCAAAAAGGTTGGCATCAAGATATACGGTTGTAAGCCCATTAACGCCATCACGCCCGTCCGCACCGTCTAGACCGTTTATGCCATCATTTCCATCGCGACCATCAACTCCATCACGTCCGTCTTGGCCATCACGTCCATTTGCGGCATCTAGACCGTTTGTCCCGTCGATGCCGTCACGCCCGTCAGCACCGTCCTGACCGTTTATGCCGTCTCTTCCATCACGTCCATTTATGCCGTCTAGACCGTTTGTTCCATCGATGCCATCTCGTCCATCACGCCCATTTGCACCGTCTAGACCGTTTGTCCCGTCGATGCCATCACGTCCGTCAACTCCGTCAACACCATCTCTGCCATCTTGTCCATCGATGCCGTCCCTTCCATCACGCCCGTCCTCGCCATCAATGCCTTCAACGATGACAGGGTCTTGATTGGAAGCGCCTGTGATTATGTTTACTGTGGGTTGGATACCTTCAAAGCTTGCGATCTCTTGAGGGATTTCGCGTGTTAATTGCGCAGGATCAGAAACGCCTGGTGACTGCGAAATAAAATCGCGTGGCAAGCCTGTTTCGCTTAAGAAGCTTGCTTGAGCGGATGCATTGCCAATACTTCCAGTCGTACCATTCGAAACTGACGCAATTTGAGAAGCCGCGCTAACGGTTTCACTTTGGTTTGTTGCAAGAGAGCTTTCTACCTCAGTACGCCCATGGCCGTCACTTATACCAAGGCTGCCCGTATGAATATCATCCGTATGAGACTGTTGTTCGTCTTCTGTTTCACTTGCTTCAAGCTGTGTTGCCAACATTACAGAGCCAGCAAGAACAGCTTTTGACACCATCTTTGAAACAGCATTATTGCGTTTAGAATTTTGGTTTTCTGAAAAATTAGTCACAGGTCCGCGCTTCGTGAGCGCAAACATGTCCGCCGCAGACAGGTTGCCCAAGTTACATACTCCATACATTTTGAACTAAATTTTAACTATCAGAAAATGCACAGTTAAGAAACGGTTAATGTTAAGTTTACATTAACCAAATGCTATCGTAGTTAACTTATGTAGTTAATCTTATTGGTTAATTTTCAATCAGTGAGAAAAAAATGAGTGGCAGCTTTTAGCCACCACTCGGCTACAGAATCTACTCCGTAGCAGGGGCAGTAGGTATCGGTTGGTCTGTTTGTGTTGTCAGCGGTTGTATCGTGCCATTTTCATCCACCACAACTTTTCCTTCACCTGCAAAAAATGCCAATCCGCCAAAGAGCGCAAGAATTGCAGCAAGGGTGATTAAGAGCCATCTGCCGCTTAAGGGTTTTTCATCATATTGTTTCTGATAATCACCAAGCCCGTCATTGGGCATGCGTGAACGCTCATAGTCAGGGTTATATGTCATCGTCTTCTCCTTTCGTTAGAGAAGGCCATGATTAATTAAAAACCTGCCAGCTTAGTGGCAGGTTTCATCACATTTCGTGTTGTAATATTTTATCGCAAGACGTGAACTTGTCTTCTTGGCCTACCCAAACACACGATTGAAAATCGTATCCACATGTTTGGTATGATAACCAAGATCAAACTTCTCGCGGATTTCTTCTTCAGAAAGCAGGGCGGTTACTTCATCGTCAGCCAGAAGCTCTGTAAGGAAGTCTTTGCCTTCTTCCCAAACCTTCATCGCATTGCGTTGAACGAGGCGGTAGCTATCTTCACGTGATGCTCCAGCTTGGGTTAGCGCAAGAAGAACGCGCTGAGAGTGAACCAGCCCACGGAACTTGTTCATGTTGTTCATCATGTTTTCTGGGTAAACCAGCAGCTTATCAATAACACCGGTTAAGCGATTTAACGCGAAGTCCAATGTTACGGTACTGTCTGGCCCTATCATGCGCTCAACTGAAGAATGCGAAATATCACGCTCGTGCCAAAGGGCAACATTTTCCATCGCAGGAACGCTGGCCATGCGGACGATGCGAGCAAGGCCTGTAAGGTTTTCGGTCAGAATCGGATTGCGCTTATGCGGCATGGCTGAAGAGCCTTTTTGACCCGGTGAGAAATATTCTTCCGCTTCCAGAACTTCCGTACGTTGAAGGTGACGGATTTCTGTAGCAAGGCGCTCAATGGAAGAAGCAATAACGCCAAGGGTCACAAAGTACATCGCATGACGGTCACGTGGGATAACCTGTGTTGAAACAGGTTCTGCTGCAAGCCCCATGGCTTTTGCGACATGTTCTTCAACTGCAGGATCAATATTGGCAAATGTTCCCACTGCCCCGGAAATCGCACAGGTTGCAATTTCTTCGCGAGCAGCAATCAAGCGTGTTTTACAGCGTTCAAATTCTGCATAGGCTTGCGCAAGCTTGACGCCAAACGTAGTAGGTTCTGCATGAATGCCGTGTGAGCGGCCAATGGTAATTGTATCTTTATGCTCAAACGCACGTTTCTTCAGGGCGGCAAGTAGCTTGTCCATATCTTCCAATAGAAGATCGGTAGCCTTGACCAACTGAACATTAAAACATGTATCAAGCACATCAGAAGAAGTCATGCCCTGATGCACAAACATTGCGTCATCACCAACGATTTCAGCCAAATGGGTGAGAAATGCAATCACATCATGTTTGGTCACCGCTTCAATTTCATCGATCCGCGCAACATCAAACTCAACATCACCCGCTTTGTCCCAGATGGTTTGTGCCGCACTTT
>CALFBU010000158.1 GCA_937951455.1 uncultured Rhizobiaceae group bacterium | reverse complement strand
CATTCTCAATCTGAGCAATATCATTTCTTGCGTTTGCTTCAGGACGGAAATTGATCTGTTGAAGCTCATCTCCCTCTCTATAAAGCCCAACGACTTTGCCATAATAAAATTCAGAAATAGCCTGAGCAATATCACCACGAGAAAGCCCTACGCGTTGTGCTGCTTGCTCATTGATGGTTGGCACAAGAATACGCGTCATTTGCCCCCAGTCATCTTTAACTGCAACTGCACCTGCATTCCTCAAAATAGTTTTGGACTTTTCTGCTAATTCTCTCAAGACAATGGGATTAGGCCCAGAGAACTGCGCTTCAAGCAAACTGCCACCGCCGGGACCAAGAACAAACTTCCAAACCTTAGGCAAAGCAGATGGATAATTTTCTTCGATATGATTTGCAATTGTGGGGATCAGTGCATCAATTGCGTTATAGTCCGTTACATCAACCAAAATCTGACCATAGGCAGGATTTCCGCTTTCCGCTGAATAAGTCAACATGAAACGTAGGTGCCCGCCATTGACGACTGAGTTCGTGCCAGTCACTCCGTCTTGCTCACGTATCCATTTTTCAATCTTTGCCAAGTCTTTGGTCACCTGAATTTCAGTTGTACTTTCTGGCAGATTAAAATCGACAACAAATTGCGCGCGTGTAGACGTTGGGAAGAAACCTTGTTTGACCAAACTAAAGGCCGCAAGTGATGAAACAAACAATGCAACAACCACTGCAATAGTGATCCAACGCAGACGTAAAGCCAAATTCAAAAACTTGCGGTATCCGCGCAAAATGAAATGCTCAGGCTTTTCAGCAATGCCACCTGTTGATGGCTTTAAAAGCAGCGTACAGAAATATGGTGTAAGCCATACTGCAACCAGCCAACTAAATAAAAGTGCGATTGAAATTGTCCAAAACAGCGAGCCTGCATATTCACCCGTATTATCAGGCGAAAAACCAATAGCAGAAAACGCAAGAAAGCCCACAACAGTGCCACCTAATAATGGCCATTTGGTTTGTTCAACAACGGCAGCCGCAGCCGTTGCAGTATCTTCACCTTTTTGCGTTCTGACCAAAGTGCTTTCAACCACCACGATTGCATTATCAACCAGCATACCCAGTGCAATAATTAAAGCGCCAAGCGAGATGCGTTGCATGTCGAGACCATAGGCCCACATGCCAATCAAGGTTCCAGCGACAGTAACGAGCAAAATGCCACCCATTAGAATGCCACTTCGCAGTCCCATGAAAACCAGCAAGGTTCCAACAACAATTGCTAGCGCCAGCATTACGTTTACAACGAAGTCCTTAACTGAGGCATCCACAGATACTGCCTGATCTGAAATTGGGAAAATCTCTATTCCTAGTGGGCGGTCTTTTTCAAGTTCATCGATGCGAGCTTTCACGGCCTTACCCATATTGACCACATTGCCACCCGTTGTATTGGAGATACCCAATGCTATCGCAGGTTGGCCGTCGCGGAAAATACGCTTTCCTTCAGGCTCTTTGAAGCCTTGTCTGATGGTTGCAATATCTTTGATGCGAAAGGACTGACCGCCTTCGGGGTTGTTGATGTAAATTTCACCCAGCGCCTTGATGTCTGGCACACCCGCTCCAAGGCGGATTGCTGTGCGTGTTGAACCTGTTTCAATTGAACCTGCTGGAGCAACTAGGTTTTGTCCCTCAAGCAATTGTGCAACCTGTCCAGAAGAAAGACCAAGTTGCGCCAATTGTGATGGGTTATATTCAAGATAAATAATTTCTTGCGGATCGCCAGCCAATAATACCTTTGAAACACCCTCCACTAAAACCAATTCCTTTTGGAGTTGCTTAGCGTAATCTTTTAATTCTGACAGCGAATACCCATCACCCGTGATAGCGTAATAAAGCGCATAAACATCGCCAAAATCATCATAGACAGTTGGCGCAATTGCATTGGGTGGTATTTGATTTTCTGTATCTGAAATCTTTGCACGAAGGGCTGCAAACTTTTGCTGCAAGGCAGGCCGTGTCTTTGTTGATTTAATTGTAAACTCTACAGTGACTTCTGAAAGACCAGCCGTAGAAACAGACTTAACTTCTTTCACGCCCTGCAACTGCTGAATAGCATTTTCAATTCTGTCTGTAACTTCCGCTTCAACCTCTGAAGCGGTGGCTCCTGGGTAAGGTGTTATGACTTGCGCCTGACGAATGATGAATTCTGGGTCTTCAAAGCGCGGCAATTGCGTATAAGCAAAATAACCCATGAACAATATTAGCAGCGTTGCGAGGGCAGATATTACACGCTTTTCAATAGCAAACTTGGCAAGGTTCATGGATTTACTCCTTACCTGCTGTTGCTCTGACTTTCATACCTTCTTGAAGAAATGAGACACCTGCTGTCACAACGACTTCACCGTCTTCCAGGCCTTCACTTATGGCTACATCTGAGCCAGCTGCGTTGCTCGTTTTGACTTGTCTTTTTGCAGCCTTGTCATCGCTGATAACCCAAACATAAGTGCTACCATCAGGTTCAGATGCAAGAGCAGTTGCTGGAAT
>CALFBU010000157.1 GCA_937951455.1 uncultured Rhizobiaceae group bacterium | reverse complement strand
CGATGCCGGAAGAGCGGATGGAATATCCAACGCTGGGAACTGAGTGGAATTCACTTAGCGAAGATCAACGCTCGCAAGCATTCCTGCGCGAAGCCGAACATGTTGTCTTGCATTCATCATCACGCAAATACATAGATCTTGATTTGGCAGGCGAAGTGGCTGCCGGCAAACGCAGCCGCATGTCCTTTGCGCCCATGGTGATTTCAACAGGCATGTTGATGACCTATGAGGCCGTTGCCGGTATTTTGAATAAACCGCATGGCGCAGATTATCAGGGCTGGTTTTTCAATCCCTATGAAGCGGAAATTGAAAAGCCAAAGCATGCAGTTTTCGCCGCTATGCTTCGCCCAATTGTGCGTCGTTTCCTCACCAAGATCATGGGTGACTAAGTCATGGATCGACTCATCTTTGCAGACAGTATTGTTTCCGCCTCGGCTTTGATCGGGTTGATGATACTCGTTGCTTCGATCAAACGAAGCGGCAGGGATTCCATTTCGAGACGTTTTCTATTCAGTCTTTACATCATTCAAGCACTTTTACTGTTCAGGATATTAACCTGGCTGACAGGCATTTGGTTCTTTGATGTCCTGACATTTATCACAGCAGGAATTTTGCCACTGGGCATGATTATACTCACTGAAGGGCTATTGCGCAGACATGCTTCAAAACCTGTTAAAATGATAGCAGCTGGTACCGCGATTGCCTTTATACCCCTCGCATTTTTACCCGAGAGCTTTGCTGAACCATGGCGCTCGGTTCTTCTTTTGGCAGCACAGCTTTGGGGATTTTTCACTGCGGGTTATATGGTTTGGAAGCGCGACAAGGATAGTCTTTCATCGGGTGAAAACAGAATTATCGAACGCATAGCCCTGTCCATTCCCTTAATCATACCGCTTGTCATAACAGATTTCCGCATACCGGATTTCGAATTTCCCGTGCGGTTGAGCGGCGTTGCAATCCTCTTCATGTGCTGGCTTACAATAAGCCTTGAGCGCTCGCATTTGAAAAACACGGACATGTTGCGAGCATTTCTGATATTGCTTTCAGGCTCTGTATTTGCAGGCATGGCGATCGCCTATTTGGTAAACGCAGACATGACGGGCTATTTCCAGATTTGTGTCATCACCTTATCGGTCACCATGGTTGCGGTGTTATATAACGACAGCGTCGCCCTGCGTTTTGATGAACGACGCGACAGTCTTTTAAAACATATGGCAGAAGGTAATATCAGCTCATCTGCAACGTTCTTGCGTGGGTTACAAAACCATCCCCTGGTAGAGGGGGCCGTTATTCTCGAAGAACATGACCTTCAGGATTTTGACAAAAAACTTTTGAATGCCGTTTTCAAAAATGACGCCCTTCAGCGCAAAGTGGATATGAGCAAGGCAAATTCATCTGCTGAAATCGAACATCTAAACTGGCTCTTTGAACGCTTTAACGCAACGCACGTCATCTTGGTTTCCAACAAGCCTCTTTCGCTCGTAGCGCTTAACATGCCAAGCCTGTCGGCTTCCCCCGGAGCGGAAACAGAACTGCGTGCTGTGCAGAGAATGGCAATCTTGATTTCACAAAGAAAGAAGTCGCAATGATTGAACTCATAGAACGTGATTTTGAAAGTTTTTTCAAAGCGCCTTTCAATGCTTATGGAAACACCACGCCTTATGTTTCGCCGATGAAAAGCGATCTCGCCAGATTTCTCTCGAGCAGAACCAACCCCCTGTTTGATAGCGAAGATGACTTTACCTATTTCACCGCTTTGGAAAATAACAAACCCATAGGCCGCATCACTGCGCACATCCATAAAGCATCAAATAACCTTTATAAAACCAAGCAAGCTTATTTCGGATTTTTCGATTGCGTCGAAAATCAGGAAATTGCCTCCAAGCTTTTATATGCCAGTGAGGCTTGGGCACGGACAAGAGGGTTCAACAAAATTTCGGGTAATTTCAATCTCACCGCTATGCAGCAAATCGGCATTCAAACCGGCGGTTTTGAAAACGCCCCCTTTACCGATCAAATCTGGGGTCCCCCTTACCTACCCGAATTGCTTGAGCAAAATGGCTATGAGCAACACTTTCCAATGACGACGTTTGAATTGGATATTCGAGGCCTAAAGCCAGAGCAAATTCTCAGCAATGAAAACGAAAAACTCATCAAGGACAGTGGTTTCACCTTTGCACCTGTGAACCGGAAAACACTGGATGCAAGATTGGAAGACGCGCGTAACATCCTCAACGAAAGCTTCATTGACAACCCGATGTTCGTGCCAGTTTCAAAACAAGAGTTCGATTTTCAGGCAAAAGAGATGAAGTGGATTATGGACCCGCGTATTTCGACCATCATGCACAAGGACGGTGAAGTTGCAGGTGCGGTGATTGCGATTCCAGATCTTAATCCGATGCTGAAAGCCATGGGTTCAAAACTTGGACTTTCCGCGCCTTGGCATTTTCTCAAACATCGCTTGAACCGAAAACGCGCGGTCGTTATTTTCCAAGGCGTCCGACCACAATTTCAGGGCATGGGCGTCAACCCGATTATGCTCGCGCATATTCTGGTTCAAATGCAAAAAGCGGGTTACGAAAAAGTTGGCGGAACCTGGATAGCCGATGAAAATAAGGCCAGCATTCGCCAGACAGAAAAAAGCGGTGCCAAGGCATTACATCGCCTTCATCTCTATTCGAAGGCCCTTATATGATGCTTGCAAAAGGACTCATCCAAAGAATTGTTTCGGAGGCAAATCTGGCGCCCTCAACGCATAATACGCAGCCTGCGCGTTGGTCTTTTAACGACGATAGCAGCATTCTCATTTCAGCAGATTGTTCGCGCTTTCTACCTGCAGGCGACCCAACCAATAGAGACGCAGGTTTGTCATGCGGCGCGGCAGTTGAAGGCACAATCATGGCGCTTGCCGAGGTTGGCATCAACACATCCAGCGTTGATAATCTTTGGGAAAAAAATGACTGTGATGCAATCAAACGTCATCGCCTTGCTGCACAGATAAACTTCAAAGGTGAAGCATCTGCACTGCCGCTTCACAATGAAATCTCAAACCGCTACACTTGGCGCTCAAAATTTTTGACGTGCGAAAATACCATGACCCAAGCGTTGGATAAATGGGCGAGTGACAAATCGGACGTGACGCTTGCAACGTCAACAACAGATATTGATTTCCTGTCTCAGAAAAATGACATGAGCAGTCTTCACTTCATGCGCGATAATGCCTTTAGAAATGAACTTGTAGACTGGATGAGACTGTCTAAATCTCATCATAGTTATGCGGATGATGGCCTGAACCTTGAAGCCCTGCAAATGAGAGCACTGGAAGGATTTGG
>CALFBU010000156.1 GCA_937951455.1 uncultured Rhizobiaceae group bacterium | reverse complement strand
GGAGGCGGCTTTGCTTGAGCAGGAATATGCAAAGTATCAAGAGGCCAAATATTGCATTGCCTGTACCTCTGGTGGTTATGCCATGCAGATAGCATTGCGTTCTTGCGGGTTTAAATATGGTGATAAAATTCTAGCCAATGCCTATACGCTTGCACCCGTACCAGGCGCAATTCATGCAGCTGGTGGCAAGCCTGTATTTGTTGAAATCAAAGACAATTGGCATATTGATATAGATGATCTTCGTGCCAAGGCAAAATCAAGCGGTGCCAAATTCATGATGCTGTCTCACATGCGCGGGCATATTGCGGATATGGATGCCATTGTTGAGATTTGTGATGAGCATGGCATTTCTCTAATCGAAGATTGTGCACACACCATGGGTGCAAAATGGAAGGGCAAGCGCTCCGGCAATTTTGGACGCGCTGCATGTTTTTCCAATCAGACTTATAAGCACCTAAATTCAGGTGAGGGCGGTTTTCTCACAACAGATGATGATGAAGTTGCCGCACGCGCCATCGTCATGACGGGGTCTTACATGCTGTATCAAAGGCATGGCACGCCACCGCCAGAAGAAGTGTTCCAGAGAATACGCTTGGAAACGCCCAACATGTCTGGTCGGATGGACAATTTACGTGCCGCTCTTTTGCGTGGGCAATTGCATAATCTTGATGAAAACTGTCGACGTTGGAATGAGCGTTATCAAACGCTAGAGGCGGGACTTCGCAAGTCTGAAAACCTTTATCTTCCAGAACGCAAGCAGCATGAAGAATACGTTGGTTCCTCTATTCAGTTTCAGCCAAATAACATGGCTGTTTCCGCAATTCCGACTTTGGTGGAAAAGTGTTTAAAGCGCGGTGTCGAGATCAAGTGGTTTGGAGATGATGAGCCAAAGGCTTTCACCAGTCGTTACGACAGCTGGCAATATATTGATGATCTGCCTGAACTGCCAAAAACGAAGGAAGTCTTGTCTCGCACTTGTGATATGCGTGTGCCGCTGACGTTTGATTTGGATGATTGTGTTTTGATTTCCCAGATTATCTGTGAAGAAGCGGATGCGCTTGCGACACATTAGTAATTTTTGAGACTTCTGGTATCAATTTATTTGTCAGTTGGTGCCAGTTAAGTTAATTGTACTAGTGTAATAAAATTTCAAATTTACATTTGAAGGATGCTCGTATGGGTCTGCATGATCGCGAATTGAATAAATCGCCACACGTATCAGATGAAGTGCGTAAAACCACTTGTTACATGTGCGCATGTCGTTGCGGTATCAATGTTCACTTGCGCAAGGGCGAAGATGGTCAGCCCAAGGTTCGCTATATCGAAGGCAATCGCGATCATCCTGTGAACAAAGGTGTTCTTTGCGCCAAAGGGTCTGCAGGCATCATGCAGCACTATTCTCCTGCACGATTGAACAAGCCTATGAAGCGCGTTGGTGAGCGCGGCAAGGGTGAGTTCGAGGAAATCAGCTGGGACGAGGCGCTAACAACCGCTACGCAATGGTTAAGCGAAATTCGCAATGTAGACCCCAAGAAACTGGCTTTCTTTACTGGCCGTGACCAATCGCAATCCATGACGGGTTGGTGGGCGCAACAATTTGGCACGCCTAACTTTGCAGCACACGGTGGTTTTTGTTCGGTAAACATGGCGGCTGGTGGCATTTATACCTTCGGTGGTGCGTTTTGGGAATTTGGTTCGCCTGATTGGTCAAAGTCGGAAATGTTCATGATTTTTGGCGTTGCAGAAGATCATGATTCGAACCCGATAAAGCTAGGCCTTGCGGAAATGAAACGCCGTGGCAAAAAGATTGTTGGCGTTAATCCGGTTCGTACTGGCTATAATGCGATTGCGGATGAATGGGTTGGGATTACGCCTGGAACGGACGGTTTGTTTATTCTGTCGCTTGTTCATGAATTGCTCAAGATGGGTAAAGTCGATCTTGATTATCTGCTTCGCTATACAAACGCACCGCATCTTGTGATCGATAATCCAGGTGGTGCTGACCATGGTTTGTTTGCGCGTGATAAAGATGGTGACATTTTGGTCGCTGATCGCGCTACTGGCAAGCCCGTAAAATCCAATGCAAAAGGCGTTAAGCCAGCGCTGCAAGGTGTGTGCAAATATGCGCGTGGCAAGGTTGCGCGTCCTGTATTCGAAATGCTTGCTGATAAATATATGTCAGACGAGTATGCGCCTGAAAGTGTAACGGAGCGCACAGGCGTTCCCGTTTCGCAAATCAAGCGTTTGGCGCAAGAGATTGCGGAAGCTGCATTTGAAAAAGAAATCATTCTCGATCAGCCTTGGGTTGATATGAAGGGTGAAAAACATGACAAGATGATCGGTCGTCCGGTTTCTTTCCATGCGATGCGCGGTATTTCTGCTCACTCAAATGGTTTCCAGACGTGCCGTTCGCTACACTTGTTGCAAATCCTGTTGGGCTCTATTGATTGTCCGGGTGGTTTCCGTTTCAAGCCGCCATATCCGCGCCCTGTTGCAGCACAACCCAAGCCGCATGGTGGTTCGGTTCCTAACACGCCACTTGCTGGTCCGCCTCTGGGTATGCCGCGTGGCCCTGAAGATTTGCTGCTTCAAGAAGACGGTGTAACGCCACAGCGTATTGACCGTGCATATTCTTGGGACGCTCCTTTATCGGCCCATGGCATGATGCACATGGTGATTTCAAATGCCCATGCGCAAGACCCATATCCGATTGATGTCTTATTTATGTATATGGCAAATATGTCCTGGAACTCGTCGATGAATTCTAAAGGCGTGATGAACATGCTTGAGGATAAGGATAAAGACGGTAATTACGTTATTCCGAAAATCATCTATGCGGATGCCTACAATTCGGAAATGGTCGCTTACGCCGATCTTGTTTTCCCTGACACAACATATCTGGAGCGTCATGATTGTATTTCGCTTCTTGACCGTCCGATTTGCGAACCTGATGTCATGGCTGACTCAATTCGCTGGCCGGTGGTTGATCCTGCGACACAAGGTGAAAATCGTGATGTGCGTGGGTTCCAGTCTGTCCTGATTGAATTGGGTGCGCGTCTTGGGCTTCCGGGCATGACCAATGAAGATGGTACTGCGAAATTCAAGGACTATGCAGACTATATGGCTAACCATGAGCGTAAACCTGGCGTGGGACCTCTGGCTGGCTGGCGTGGCAAGGACGGCGACAAGCATGGTCGAGGTGAACCAAATCCAAATCAGGTTCAGGCGTACATCGATAATGGCGGTTTCTTCGAGGCGCATTTGCCGGAGGAAGCACGATACTTCAAACATGCCAACAAGCATTGGCAGGACTGGGCTGTTGAAATGGGTCTGCAAGACGGACCTGTTGAAAATATCTTCCAATTATATTCCGAGCCTCTGGCAAAGTTTCAACTTTGTGCAGAAGGGCATATGGAGCCAATCCCGCCTGAAACGCATAAACAGCGTATCAGAGATAATATGGATCCGCTGCCAACTTGGTATCCAACCTTCGAAGGCGATGCGGTGAGCGAAACGCTTTATCCGTATAATGCGCTGACACAACGCCCTGCTGCGATGTATCACTCTTGGGGTTCACAAAACGCCTGGCTTCGTCAAATCCATGGTTCAAATCCGATGTTTGTACCATCCAAGATTTGTGATGAAAAAGGCCTAAAAGATGGCGACTGGGCGCTTGTTTCTTCTCACCACGGAGCTATCAAGGTTCAAGTCAAACGCATGGAAGCAGTCAACGTGAATACCATGTGGACTTGGAATGCGATTGGTAAGCGGTCTGGTGCTTGGAACCTTGATCCAGATTCACCTGAAGCTAAAAAAGGTTTCTTGTTGAACCATCTCATTCATGAATTATTGCCGCCTAAAGGGGATGGTATGAGATGGTCAAACTCTGATCCAATTACAGGTCAGGCAGCATGGTTTGATTTGAAAGTGAATATTGAAAAAGCACCTAATCAGGACGGCCCAACTGAGCCACAGTTCCCTAAACAAAAGCGTGCGAAATCATCTCCAACTAATATTGAATATGGTAAGGAGTGGACGAAATGACCTCGCTACCGACTGAGACCACAGGCAAAAAACTTGGTCTCGTAATCGATCTGGATACATGTGTGGGCTGTCATGCCTGCGTTGTGAACTGTAAAGAATGGAACACAGGTGGCTACGGTGCGCCTTTGTCTGATCTGGATGCCTATGGTGCTGAACCCGTTGGTTCTTGGCTCAATCGCATTCATACGTTCGAAGTAACGCCAGAAGATGCGCCTGCATCCATTGTTCACTTTCCAAAATCATGCTTGCATTGTGATGATGCGCCTTGTGTTACCGTTTGTCCGACAGGTGCCAGCTATAAACGTGCAGAAGACGGTATTGTTCTGGTTGACGAAGACATGTGCATTGGTTGCGGTCTTTGTGCCTGGTCGTGCCCATATGGTGCGCGTGAGATGGATCCGGTTGAAAACGTCATGAAAAAATGTACGCTTTGTGTTGACCGTATTTATAATGATAATTTACCACAGGAAGATCAAATTCCAGCTTGTGTAAGAACATGTCCAGCGGAAGCGCGTCACTTTGGTGATTTAGGGGATCCTGAATCCGATATATCAAAATTGGTTGCAGAGCGAGGCGGCATGGACTTGATGCCTGAAATGGGTACTAAGCCGGTCAACAAGTATCTTCCTCCGCGACCAAAAACACATTCTACTGTCGAACCGGAAGCGCCAAAAGCCAAGGCACTGGATGCCAAAGGGTTTTTGGGTTGGTTAGACAAAACCTTGGAGGCGCTATAATGCATCCGGCAATTTCAGTTATATTTTTTACAGTAACATCGGGCGCGGGATTTGGTTTCGTCGCTCTGATAGGTCTCGGTGTGCCCATGCCCGAAAGTGGAGTAGGGGCATTTTTTGCTTCACTTATAGCAGGCGGGCTAGCGGTCGCCGGACTTATCTCTTCAACCTTCCACTTGGGACATCCAGAACGCGCCTGGCGGGCATTCAGCCAATGGCGTTCTTCGTGGTTGTCTCGTGAAGGTGTTTGTGCAGTTTTCACATTGGTTCTATTTGCATTTTATGCGTTGAACTGGGTGTTCTTTGATAACCGTATTGGTTGGCTTGGGCTAATCATGGCCATTGGTGCGCTTGCGACTGTTTTTACGACCGCAATGATTTACACACAGATGAAAACTGTTCCCGTCTGGAATAACGTTCTGACACCAGTGTGTTACATGCTTTTTGCTTTAACATGCGGTATTCTTCTGGCGGGCAGCTTTGGGTACTGGGAAGCTGCGGTAGTGTCACTCCCGTTCTTTGCGCTTGTTTCAATCGTTGCAGCTTGGGGTGCAAAACTGATGTGGTGGCAATCTGGCGAAACGCTTTCTTCGCGTGGTTCAGATGCGGGCACTGCGACAGGTCTTGGCTCAATTGGTAAAGTTAAACTGCTTGAAAAACCGCACTCTGGTGAAAACTATCTCACCAAGGAAATGGTTCACCAGGTTGGCCGCAAACACGCTAACAAGCTTAGAATGATTTCATTGTTACTGGGCGCAGGACTACCGATTGTTGTTTGTCTTATTATGCTTATCGCTGGTGCGAACGGCTTTCTCTTTGCCGTTGCTGCACTTGCAATGATTGCAGGTTTGTTCGTTGAACGCTGGCTGTTTTTTGCAGAAGCCGAACATGCTGTATCGCTTTATTACTAAAAGATACTGATAATATTATTACTTAGGCGCGTTTATACGCGCCTTTTTTATGATTAAAAAAAAGGAAATAGCGAACTTGAGAATTGGAGTTGTTTATAAACCAGATATTAATATCAATCTTGTATCCTTTTCTACTGATAGGGTGGCTAATGTTTAAAAGAATAAAAAAGTATCTAACAAACACAGATGGCAACATCGCATCAACCATGGGCATTCTTGCATTGCCGCTGATGATGGGATGTGGCGTGGCAATTGATTATGCTTCTCTGTATAATGCCAGAGTTAACCTACAAGATGCAGCTGATGCAGCAGCACTCGCAAGTGCAAAAGAACTTGGTTTGGTAAGCACCAAGGATGACACGGTTAAAGAAGTTGCCAAAAATTATGTAAATTCAAGTTTGCTACAAACCATCGGTAAAAAAGGCGGCCTCCATACAGCTGATATATTAACATCAATTTCAACAGATAGAAAAAAAGTCACTGTCGATATTTCCTATACTTGGAAACCCATGATCATTCAGTATATAAATTCTGAAGCCTTGCCAATTAAAGTTCAATCAAGTGCGTCTTTGGCCGGCGAGCAAAATGTATGCGTAGTTGCACTTGATACTGTAGCAATCAATGCGATTGATATGACCAGTATAGCAAGCATGACGGCTAATGATTGTGTTATATACTCGAATTCAAATAGTGCGTCAGGCATCAATACAGTCAAACAGGCATCCATTACAGCAACG
>CALFBU010000155.1 GCA_937951455.1 uncultured Rhizobiaceae group bacterium | reverse complement strand
CGCGGATGAAGCATAGTCTTGGTGGCCATGGGGAAACCTTGTTTAAAGTCAGAGGAGAAGAAGCCTAACGGTTCGCCGTTCTTAACGCCTCATGTGCAACATGTAAAATCATGGCGCCATAATAGATCAGCATAAAAATCGAAGGCTTGGAAATGTTTCTATAAAACTCTATTGTTTAATAAATACACGGAGCAACAACTTTGAAAAACAACATTGTATTATACGCATCACTGGCTTTTTTACTCGGCACGATATCCGCTAAAGCCCAATCTCCCCACGAAGCGCCATTATGTGAAGCCGCTAAAACTAGTCGCACCATCGAACTCGTCTACGATAAGGACGTAAGCAAAGGCTGTGAGCCGCGTCTTGTAGATGTGCATCAGGTTGCGATAGGTAACAATGGTCAGCTTTATATGCACGGCTGGCAGAAACGTGGCTGCACCAAGGGCAGGGACTTTGAGGCGGAGCGGATTTTCCGGTTCGACAAGATCAAGTCGGTAAAGATTATCGAAGGCACGTTTGGCGAGAAGTCGCAATCAGTAAAGGCAGAAGGCTGGGATGGTTGTCTGGGATCGAATTGTTTCATTGAGAAAAACATCTGCGAGTAAATTTTACTAAATCATGCGCATATTATATGCTCGTTGCAGGTCGGATCATTTCGCAGAGATTACCAACGCGCTGGATATGCTTTTTCAAGGGTACTGAAATTAAACTCGAACTCCATAACGCAAATGTCATTTAATATGCTTGGCTATTCATTCGGCATTCAGGTAATTTTATCCAAATTCAGATAATTGTTTTAATTTGGAGATTATCTTATGTCCCTGTCTCGTAGAAACTTCCTGGCCTCAAGCACTGCATTTTTGACCGCTATCTCTATATCAAGTTCGGCCTTTGCGCGAAAAGTATTTTCCTCGCGCGGCGTTGCTATACGTGGCTATGATACGGTTGCCTATTTCACCCAGGGCAAGCCGATAAAAGGAAAACCCAGTCTAAAGACCAAATGGAATGGTTCTACCTGGCAGTTTTCATCTCAAGAGAACTTGGACAAGTTTAAAGCCAATCCAGCCAAATATGCACCTGCCTATGGCGGTTATTGTGCCTGGGCTGTTTCGCAGGGATATACAGCTTCTACCATTCCACAAGCATGGGATATCAAGGGCGGTAAACTGTATTTAAATTATGATCTGAATATTCGCAAAAGATGGCGCGGGGATATTCCCGGTCATATCAGAAAAGGCGATGCCAATTGGCCAAAGATAAGGGCAGGGCTTTAAGCCTGGCCCAAACAGGCCTGCGCAACAATCTCAATGCGCATATTAGGGCGTAAGAGCTCTTTGACCACAACCGTTGCGCGGTTTGGATAAGGTTCAGAGAAATATTCCTTGTAGACCGCGTTCATGGCAGGTGCGTCACTTGCTTCGATGATGAACATCTGAAGCTGAGCAACATCTGCCAGAGAACCGCCCGCTGCTTCCATCGCTTTTTTCAGTTGCGAAAAAACACTATGCGCCTGTTCTGTCATGTCGCCGTCGACTTTAACTTCAAGTGAAATCGGGTCGCGCGGAATTTGGACGGAGAAAACACGGTCTTGAGACTTAACAGTATTGGAAGCCAAGCCACCTTTGGGTAAACCCCATTCAACCACATCAAACATGATATTATTCCTGTATTTAGTTTTGTTACTAGCTATAGGAAGATGACAAGCCTTGGCAACTTTTATATGCTCATGGCAAAACAGGGATAAAATAATGAAAACAGCACTCTATACACGCAACGGATCAGCAGATGCAGTGCTGGAACTGCGCGACAAGCCGAAGCCAACACCGCAAGCTGGTGAAGTTCTCGTCAAACTTGCAACGTCGGGCGTTAATCCATCTGATGTGAAATCAAGGGCAGGGCGACCGCTCGCAGGGGATTATGTGATTCCCCATAGCGATGGCGCCGGCACCATCGAATCGGTTGGCGAGGGTGTGAAAAACTCAAGAGTGGGCGAACGCGTTTGGATTTGGAATGGTCAATGGCAACGCCAGGACGGAACGGCTGCTGAATATATTTCTGTGCCGCAAAACCAAGCTGTAAAATTAAGTGACGATATCACGTTTGAAACCGCAGCCTGTTTCGGCATACCAGGCTTAACTGCTGCGCACGGTGTTAATCTGCTCGAACAAACGACAAGCAATACTGTTTTAATCACGGGTGCTGCATCGGCTGTCGGGCATTACCTGACGCAAATGGCAACGCTGATGGGGCGTAAGGTGATTGGTACAGCCTCCGCTTCCAAACACGCCATCGTAATGGACGCAGGTGCCATGGCGTGCATTGATTACCAGAAACAAGATGTTGGTAAAGAAGTCATCAAGCTTACTGACGGTACGGGTCTAGGCGCTGTCATCGATATGGACTTTGCATCTACTTCAAGACTGGTATCCTCAGCAGCATTAAAACCCTCCGCTAGCATCTTTTGCTATGGTTCCAACGACATGGGTGAAATTCCTGTTGCATTTCGTGATCTGTTGTTCAAGCAAATCCAAATGCAGTTTTTCCTGGTCTATGAATTGGACAAGACTCAACGCGAAGCAGCCATAGATCGCTTAAACTGGTTCATGCAATCAGGCCACGCCAATACACGTATCGCACATGTTCTGCCCTTGGAAGAGATCGTTCAGGCACACGAATTGGTCGAAAGTGGCAAAGCAAACGGAAATGTGGTTTTAAGTCTATAAAGCTTGCCAATAGTTCAACAATCAGGCATCCAAGTTCTCATGAAAAATATACAAGTAAGAAATCTCGATCACGTCGTTCTGCCTGTTCCAAGTCTGGAAATTACACGCGAACGCTTCACGCAACTTGGCTTTACGGTGGCTCCTGATGCCAGACATAATTTCGGCTCGGAAAATGCCTGTGTCTTTTTTGAAAACGGTACATTCATTGAGCCACTTGCAATTGGCCACCGCGAAACAGTTGAAGCTGCGATCATCAAGGGCAATGGCTTTTTGCGTCGTGATATGAGCTATCGGTTCAGAAATGGCGATGACGGCTTTTCCTGTGTGGTCTTTGGTGAAGAAACCCCAAAAGCAGCACGAAAGGCATTCAAGAAACTAGGCTATTCAACGGGCAAGATTGTCGTCGTCAAGCGCCCGGGTGTAAAGGTGCATATTGCATTGATAATGGATGAGCGTTCGCCTGATTGCACCTTCTTCATGTGTGAACGTCCGGATGGTCCACCTAAATTTGCCAGCGATATGACAGGGCATGCCAATGGGGCAACTGGTATAACGCGCGTCACCATGCATGAGCATCTGCCGGAAGACTTCCAATATTACATTCAAACCGCAACTGAGCAACGCGAGGTTCGTTCACACTCTTTTGGTATGGATATGGAGCTTCCCAACGCAACGCTTACCACATTAAACGATGATGGTATGAAGGCCTTTTATGGTTTAACCGAAGCGCCAAAAGACAGAGGCCTGCGTGCAATGGCATTTGATGTAACCGTGCAAAGCCTTGATAAAACTAAAGAAGTCCTGAAAAACAATGCGATTGAAGCAAAAATGATCGGCGTAAGACTGGTTGTGCAGCCAGCCAGCGGCCAAGGCGCTATCCTTGCATTTGTGGAGGGCTAGTCATGGCCAAGCAAGTCACATTGGGCAACGTCACATTTGCGAACGATAAGCCAATCTCGATTATCTGTGGTCCATGCCAGATGGAAACCAGACAGCATACATTTGATATGGCGGGCCAGTTGAAGGAAATTCACGACAAGCTTGGCATCGGTTTTGTCTATAAAACCAGTTACGACAAAGCGAACCGCACCTCCATATCAGGCAAACGTGGTGCGGGTCTTGATGCGGCTATGCCAATTTTTGATGAAATCAAGAAAGAATTTGGGATTCCGATTTGCACAGACGTTCATACAGAACAACAATGCGCATTGGTTGCTCCCCATGTTGATATTTTACAGATACCTGCATTCTTGTGTCGCCAGACAGACTTGCTTGTTGCGGCAGCGAAAACAGGCAAGGTTGTGAATATTAAAAAAGGTCAATTCCTTGCTCCTTGGGACATGAAGAATGTTGCCAAAAAAGTTTCTGACAGTGGTAATGACCAAATTATGCTCACAGAACGTGGTGCGAGTTTTGGTTATAATACGCTTGTCTCTGATATGCGTTCGCTACCGCAAATGGCTGAGACCGGTTATCCAGTGATCTATGACGCAACTCATTCTGTGCAACAACCAGGTGAGCAAGGCGCTTCTTCTGGGGGTGACAGGACAATGGTACCACCACTGTCGCGTGCAGCGGTTGCCGTGGGCGTGGCTGGGCTATTTATTGAAAGTCACCAAGATCCTGACAATGCACCATCCGATGGGCCTAATATGGTACCGTTGCATGAAATGGAGGCTTTATTGTCTTCGCTGATAGCAATTGATAAGATTGTGAAATAAGAAATCAGGAAACACCATGACGGACGAGCAGCAAATACTGGAAGCCTTGGAGCTTTATCTGGAGAGTGGCCGTCAGGCAAAGTCTGAAATCATGAAACCGATGACCCATAAGGATGCAACCATGTACTGGGCGCAAGATGGCGAAATTGTAGGCGGCGGCATTCAAGAACTCTTTGATCGCATTGATGGTCGCGAACCTTCGCCAGATGTAAAACACGAAATTCATGCCCTTGATATCAGTCATACTACTGCAACCGTTCGCGTTGAGTTGGATAACTGGGGCGGCAAGAAGTTCTCAGATCAGCTGTCGTTTATCAAAACCCGTGATGGTTGGAAGCTAATGCATAAAATATTCTACCATCATACAGGATAAAGCTTATAGAACGCTTAGCTTGCTACTTGTGTAAAGAATTCTTCGCATAATGTGCTAGCCTGAATGACAGAAGATTAGGTAAGTTTTGCAGCCGTTTAAGTGTTGATATGAATATTAAACCAAATCAAATAGCCCTGATCGTTTTAACTGCCGTTGCAGTGTTTTTATACTGGCAGAAGTACGAAGATGTTTATAAGGACGAAGGCCGCTTACAGGTATTAAAAGAAGGCGACGCCGTTATCCTTTCTTGGAGCTCACCCATCGAACTGCCAATGGAACGCAGGTTTCAGGAAGCCTATTCAGAATGGGCTGATAAGACGGATAAGTTTATTATAAATTTGAATTCCGGTGGCGGATCGCTGCTTGAAGGCCGACTGGTGATCGACGTCATCAATCAAATGAAAAAAACGCATTTGGTAGAAACAACTGTAGGTGAGGGCGCAAATTGCTTGTCGATGTGCGTGCCTATTTATTTGCAAGGCGAACAAAGGAGCGCTTCCAGAAACTCAAGTTGGATGTTTCACGAGCCTTCTGCATACGATTACATTACCGATGAAAAAGTTGAAGAAAATGAATCTGATCGCAAGGCGGCTTCGGATCGTTTCTTTGAAAAGTATTTTGTAAATTCCGATATGGATCCGCAATGGCGCGATAATCTTCAAAAGGAATGGACCGGCAAAGACGTTTGGCGTACAGGCAAACAACTCTATGACGAACGTTCAAATGTAATTTTGAGCCTCTATTAACGCTCATCCACCAAGTTATGCCAATTGTGTCTTGATATCATCATGCCAAAGCAGGTAGGTATGGCGCATCAATTCTATACTCCTTCAAGGAAACAACTTTATGACCGCTATAATCGATATTAATGCTCGTGAAATTCTTGACTCAAGAGGCAATCCAACGGTTGAGGTGGATGTGCTTTTGGAAGACGGTTCATTTGGCCGTGCTGCTGTACCGTCTGGTGCTTCAACAGGCGCCCATGAAGCTGTAGAGCTTCGTGATGGCGGCGCGCGTTATCTTGGCAAGGGCGTTCTAAAGGCGGTTGAGGCGGTTAACACCGACATCATGGACGCAATTGGCGGAATGGATGCGGAAGATCAACGTGTGCTCGACCACGCGATGATCACACTTGATGGCACACCAAACAAGGCAAAGCTGGGTGCAAACGCAATTCTTGGTGTCTCCATGGCCATAGCGAAAGCATCCGCAGATGCAGCTGGCTTGCCGCTTTATCGTTACGTGGGCGGACCAAACGCTTCCATCTTGCCAGTGCCGATGATGAACATCATCAACGGTGGCGAACATGCGGATAATCCTATCGATTTTCAGGAATTCATGATTATGCCTGTTGGTGCCGAGAACATGGGCGATGCCGTGCGTATGGGCGCGGAAGTTTTTCACACGCTAAAGAAAGAGCTTCAATCTCAAGGCCATAATACAAATGTAGGCGATGAAGGCGGTTTCGCACCCAACATAGGCAGCGCGCCTGATGCTTTGGATTTCATCATGAAATCAATTGAAAAAGCTGGCTTCAAACCAGGCGAAGATATGTATTTGGCGCTCGATTGTGCATCTACCGAATTCTTTAAAGATGGCAAATATGTTCTTGCAGGCGAGGGGCGCACCCTTGAGCCAGAAGCCATGGCTGCATATCTTGATGAATTGGTGAACAAATACCCGATCATTTCAATCGAAGACGGCATGGCAGAAGACGATTGGGATGGCTGGAAGTCACATACCGATATGTCTGGCGAAAAATGCCAGTTGGTTGGCGATGATTTATTCGTCACCAACTCTGCACGTTTGGCTGATGGCATCCGCATGGGCGTAGCAAATTCAATTCTGGTTAAGGTCAACCAGATTGGTACGCTGACAGAAACTCTGGAAGCTGTAGAGATGGCTCACAAAGCCTCTTATACCGCTGTCATGTCTCACCGCTCAGGCGAAACAGAAGATGCCACCATTGCTGATCTGGCCGTCGCGACCAATTGCGGTCAGATCAAAACAGGTTCTTTGGCGCGCTCTGACCGGTTGGCAAAATACAACCAGCTTCTACGCATCGAAGAAGAACTGGGTACTGCCGCACAATATGCAGGTCGTTCAATCCTGAAATAGAGCTAAGAATTACGTTGTCTGAGAAATCAGACAGCGTAAACGCTATATTAACGCGGACGTTATAACTTTATGAAAGTTGAATTTGTATTGAGTAAAGTTTCAACCCATGTCTACGCGTCAAAAGAGAAATTCCAATCTCCATAGGCTGATTCTGCCAACCATTTGTGCAGTCTTGTCTTGCTATTTCGTCTATCATTCCATGATTGGCAGGTATGGATTAGAATCCTACAAGCAAACCTCTGAGAGAGCGATTAAACTCGAGTACCGTCTGGCAGCGCTTCGAGCAGAAAGTGCTGAACTCAAGTCTCGTGTCAAACTGCTACTCGATGGGTCCATTGAATATGACATGTTGGATGAACAAGCACGTTATCACCTGAGTCTTGTTCAAGATGATGAAATCGTTATTAT
>CALFBU010000154.1 GCA_937951455.1 uncultured Rhizobiaceae group bacterium | reverse complement strand
GAAAAACCATGATCACGCGGCCCGTCTGAGCCAGTCGCCCTTTATGGACGCGCTTGAGGCCAAGATGGCCGAAGATGATGTCATGGTGCTGGTCCACGGTTATCTTGCTGGTGGTTTTGTCGGTAAGGAAGGCTGCATCACCAAGCCTGCTGATGTTAAAGGTCTTCAAACACGTGCTGCGGGTAAGGCATTTGAACAAATGCTGGCTGCTGCCGGTGCATCTATCGCATCGATGGCTTCGTCAGAAATTTATAACGCAATGCAAACAGGTGTTTTGCAAGCCGCAAATACTTCTTCGTCATCTTTTGCTTCTTACAGGATTTTTGAGCAAGTTAAGTGCTACACACCAGCAAGTGATTTTGCGCTCTGGTTTATGTATCAACCGATGTTGATGAATAAAACCGCTTACGACAATCTCAACGATGATCAAAAGGCGGCCCTTGATGCGGCATCCAAAAAGGCGGAAGCGTTTTATTTGGAAGAAGCCAAGAAACAGGATGCTGCTTCAGTTGAAGTCTTTAAGGAAGCTGGCGTTGAAATTGCGAATATGACAAAGGAAGAGTTTGCGGAATGGCAGGCTGTTGCCAAGGAATCCTCTTACAAAAAATTCGTAGAGGATGTTCCAGGCGGCCAGACGCTATTGGACAAAGCTCTATCGGTAGAATAATTCTCCCCCAACTCAAGGGCGACTTAGGTCGCCCTTTTTTCACTTTCTTGTAATTTCGGACTTGTTTGCAATGGCAACAATTACACCAACATCAGTTGCACCAACTGGTGATAATAAATTTCTGAAAATTGTCGGAATGCTTTCGACGATATCAGGCTGGATATCAGCGGCACTCATATTATTGGCAGTCATGATTACGTGCCAAATGATTTTTGTAAGATCAGTGTTAAACCAATCCACCGTATGGCAGACAGAGATGGTTATTTATCTGGTTATCGCTGCCACCTTGATGGGACTACCATATGTTCAAAGGTTGCGCGGGCATGTGAATGTTGACCTATTGCCATTAATGCTTCCCATGAAAATTCGCCGCATGCTGGCATTCGTTACGCTGGGTTTTGGTATTATGATCTTGAGCCTGATGGTTTTTTACGGCTTTGAATTCTGGTATGAAGCATGGTCCCGGAACTGGAAGTCCGACACGGTCTGGGGTGTAAGGCTCTGGATCCCCTATATGGCGATGCCCATAGGTTTTGGTCTTTACCTTTTGCAATTAATAGCAGACCTGGTCGCCGTGATTATTCGGGTGGATACCCCATTCGGTTTGGGGGAGAAATAAATGGATCCTTTGGTTTTAGGTGCAATTGTTGCAATTCTTACAATTGTTGTTTTATTTTCCGGCGTATCCGTCGCAACTGGTTTGTTAATAGTTTCAGCAGGCTTTTTGCTGGTCTTTGATGGCGCACGATCACTTGAATTAATTCCTGAAATATTTTTCGGCAAGCTTGATAATTTTGCGCTCCTGTCAATTCCGATGTTCATCATCATGGGGGCATCAATCGCATCAACAAGGGCTGGCGCAGATCTTTATGAAGCATTGGAGCGTTGGCTGACACGCATTCCCGGTGGGCTCGTGATTTCAAATCTAGGGGCTTGTGCACTTTTCGCGGCAATGTCAGGTTCTTCACCTGCTACCTGTGCTGCAATTGGCAAAATGGGCATCCCTGAAATGCGCAAGCGTGGATACCCAGACGGTGTTGCTGCCGGCTCAATTGCAGCAGGTGGCACGCTAGGCATTCTCATTCCGCCATCCGTAACGATGATCGTTTATGGCATTGCTACCGAAACTTCAATTGGCAGGCTTTTTCTTGCTGGCGTATTACCAGGTCTTTTACTCGTTGGATTGTTTATGGCCTGGTCGCTTTATTCAACCTGGAGACAGGGCTCGGCAGAGGTTTTGGCAAGTACAAGCTATACTTGGCGTGAACGTTTTGAAATCATGCCGCGTGTATTACCGTTTCTCCTCATCATTCTTGGTGTTCTTTACGCAATGTATGGCGGTGTCGCAACACCTTCAGAAACAGCAGCCGTAGGTGCATTATTATGCCTTGTCATAGCTATGGTGATTTATAAATTATGGAACCCAATGGATTTATGGGTTGTTCTAAGGGACTCAACGCGTGAAAGCGTTATGATCCTATTTATCATTGCTGCAGCAGGTGTTTTTTCATACATGCTTTCCAGCCTGTTCATTACACAAGCAATTGCAGAATGGATTGGAACGCTGAACGTAAATCGCTGGGTTTTGATGGGCGTTATAAATATCTTCCTTTTGGTAGCAGGTTTTTTCTTACCCCCAGTAGCAGTCATTCTGATGGCTGCTCCAATACTCCTTCCGATTATTATAACTGCAGGATTTGATCCATACTGGTTCGCAGTAGTTCTTACAATCAATATGGAGATTGGACTGATATCACCCCCAGTAGGGTTAAACCTTTATGTGATCAATGGGATCGCTCCAGATATTTCACTCCGAACTATTCTGGTCGGCTCTTTACCTTATGTTGCATGTATGGTGATTGCGATTTTACTGCTTTGTTTATTTCCTGGTATTGCAACGTGGCTACCGGAGGCAGTGATGGGGGCTTCAATATGAGGCATCGTAAAACGATAATATAGAAAGATGTAATAAATAAAAATGAGCAACTTTTTGTTTAATGGCTTGTTGGGAAAAGCTGATCCAAAATCACAATTTGCAATGATCCCTTCTGATAGCGGTATTCGTACTTACAGCTATCAGGATGTTTTTGATGTCTCGGCTCGCTTGGCAAATACGCTAGTTGATTTGGGTGTTGAACCTGGTGACAGGGTCGCCGTGCAGGTGCCAAAGTCAATTGAAGCAATCATGTTATATTTGGCCGCCATTCGTGCTGGTGCTGTTTTTTTGCCATTAAATACAGGATATACTGTTTCGGAAGTTGAATATTTCCTGAATAATGCTTCACCGAGCATTTTCATTTGTGACCCAAGCAAAAAAGATGACTTCGTTCCACTCGCGCAAAAGCTTGATATCAGGCTTGAAACGCTTGGTGTTTGGACAAACCATGAAGAAAGCGCAGGAACGATTGCAGACTTGGGTCTTGAAGCATCAACCGAGTTTGAAAATGTTGAACGACGCGCCTCTGATCTCGGTGCAATCCTTTATACCTCGGGAACAACAGGTCGATCAAAAGGCGCGATGCTTACCCACGACAATCTTCTTTCCAATGCTGCAACTCTGGTTGACTATTGGGGCTTTAGCAAAGATGACGTTTTGCTACATGCCTTGCCTATCTTTCACACACACGGACTTTTCGTTGCAACCAATACAACTTTAATGTCAGGTTCATCACTTATTTTTCTGGGTGGCTTTAGCAATGATGCGGTGATAGAGCATCTGCCCAACTCAACTGTTTTGATGGGCGTGCCGACATTTTATACACGCCTTCTGAATGACCCTCGATTTGACAAAGCTTTGGTAAATCATATGCGCCTGTTTATTTCTGGCAGCGCTCCACTTCTTGCAGAAACGCACATAGAGTTTGAAGAGCTTACTCGCCATAAAATTCTGGAACGTTACGGCATGACAGAAACAAACATGAGCACCTCTAACCCGTACAAGGGCGAACGAAGAGCTGGTACAGTTGGTTTCCCGCTACCGGGTGTAAATATTCGAATAGTGGATTCAGAAAGCGGGCAAATTCTTCCAACTGGCGAAATTGGAATCCTTGAAGTCGAAGGACCAAACGTCTTTTCGGGCTACTGGCAAATGCCTGAAAAGACCAAGGAAGAATTTCGCGATGACGGTTTCTTCATTACAGGTGATCTCGCAACCACTGATGAAGATGGATATATCCAAATTGTTGGTCGCTCCAAAGATTTGATCATCTCAGGTGGGTATAATATCTACCCAAAGGAACTGGAACTTTTATTGGATGAGCAAGATGGTGTTCTGGAGTCCGCAGTTATCGGTGTACCGCATCCTGATTTCGGCGAAGGAGTTGTTGCTATTCTGATTGCAAAACCGGACTTTGATTTGTCAGAAGATGTTATTATGACTTCAATCCAGAATGATATTGCCAAATTCAAACAGCCTAAAAAAATAATTTTGCTTGATGAACTACCACGCAATACAATGGGTAAAGTTCAGAAAAATGTTTTGCGAGATAACTACAAGGACTTGCTTAAAAGCTAACCTTCTTCTGGTTTGTCTGCAGTCGAAAATAGTAACTTCTTTGCATTTGCAAGCGTACTCCAACAATGCATGAGTAAACTTGCCACGAAGGAAATAGCCACAGTCAGTTGAGCAATTCGCTCCCAAAACTCAACAAGATTTTCTTCAATTGAAGCGCCGGTGATATAGGGCAGTCCCATTACAAGTGCTAACAGCAATGCAATCGCATAAAAACCTGATGAACCCATTATCATCAAAGCATCGAGCCTGGTTTTCGCTTCACTATCCGGTATCACCATATACGGAGAAGCAAAAAAAGCAGCCGATGTAAAAATATAAATTGCCAAAGTAAAAAATGGTTTTGAATTCGAGGATGAAACGAAACTCATAAACAAAATCAAGCAAGCTAAGACAAACAATAAAATTGAAATCCTTAAACAATATGTGCGCAGTTTGTTCATTAACAAGTCTTCTCTTCTGGCTGAGATTTTTGCTTTATGTATCAGATTTTGAAAAGCATTTCGACCAGAAAGATTTTTGGCAAAATACTAATACCAATCAGATAAATACAACTGGATGGTAGTTCTGGTAATTTGAAATTTATGATTTACTTGAGCAGCAGGTTTGCGCCGAAATGATAATAAAAGCTCGCATTCGAAAAACGAAAGTCGCAAAGACGCGCTTCAACTAATTATACATTAGTTTGGATCGATAGAATTTCTGTCTTTGTTGCTGCAGCGACGGGATTGATATCTGTTTGAGGTCTGCACCTTTAGACCTTTAAAAACTAACAAAAAAGAATATGGGGAAAATGGCGGACAGACAGGGATTCGAACCCTGGAGACGGTTGCCCGCCTACACACTTTCCAGGCGTGCGCCTTCGACCACTCGGCCACCTGTCCTTGACTTGCCGCACTATACAAATTTGTGACTGGGGTTCAAGCGAAGTTATTGCAATTGAGGCTTTAAATTAGTCTTATATTGTAAAACACCAGGCAAACACCTATTTTTAGGCTCCATTACACTTTATAAGAAATCATGTTTAAATTTTTAGCCAAACTTATCGGATTTATTGCGCTTGCGATGACAGTTATTACTGCCATTCTGGACTTAACCCGCTCAATAGCAAACTCGGCTTTGACGATTACGCCCCTTGGCCTTGAATGGTTTAACTTTCATTTGCCAAGCTTAAACGGTTTTCAGGTTGGCATTGAACGAAAACTGGGCGCGCCATGGTTATGGGAGAATGTCATTCAGAACATTCTTCTGGCACCCAGTTGGGTTGTCTTTGGCGTTTTTGCCATTATATTTTTATGGATGGGACGTCGTAAAGATCGCCGCTGGCGTCACCGTTTTGGCAGCTAACGCCACTCAAGGAGAATATTATGTTTCTTGCCCAGATGTTTGACAGAAAATTGCAAAAACCTAGCGCTTCAACCGCTCTGCCTGGCCGTAGTGAGCCTATTGATAGCGGTACGCATCACTTCATATCCGGCACACCGCTTCATGGCCCTTATCCTGAACACATGGAAACTGCCATGTTTGGTATGGGCTGTTTTTGGGGCGTGGAGCGCATGTTTTGGTCGCTTGAAGGTGTTTATGTAACCGCTGTTGGTTATGCGGCAGGTTTTACACCAAATGCAACTTACAAGGAAGTTTGCTCAGGCATGACCGGGCATAACGAAGTCGTCCTCGTTGTCTATGATCCAAGCATCATTTCTTATGAAGCATTGCTGAAAGTATTTTGGGAGGGTCACAACCCTACGCAAGGCAACAAACAGGGCAATGACATCGGCACACAATATCGCTCCGGGATCTATACCTATAACAATGATCAGCGCATGGCGGCGCTTTCTTCCAAGGAAGTCTACCAGCAAGCACTGCAAAAATCTGGTGTAACGAACACCATCACGACCGAGATTGAGGATGCGAAAGAATTCTATTTTGCTGAAGAATACCACCAGCAATATTTAGCCAAAAATCCACAAGGGTATTGTGGCGCTGGTGGCATTGGTGTTTCCTGCCCAATTGGAACAGGCGTAGAAGCCTAGACTCTATTGCACAAATGGCCGAAGCGTTGGAACCGGTATTGGCCCTTGTGGAACATAATTAAAGCCAGCGGCTGATTGTGAAGCGTTAAGGCTGGAAACAGGTGTACCCTTTGATTTCGAAGCTTCGATAGGTTTGCCCTTCAAAACATTAGATGCAGAATATTTTGGCAATTTTATTTCTGGAGCCACAAAGGCTGCAGCAATTGGTTTGTGCGTTGCGGCTTCAAGCGTTGGCGCATTGGCGTTTAATACAAGCTGGCAGGCGTTCGGCAAATCAGAAACCGTTAACTCGCGGCGTGGCTTTTTCTTTACCGGTTTTGCGGGCTTTGTAGGTTTCTTCTTTGGTGCAAATTCAACATTAAACCACCAGTCAAGTGAGCCATCCGAGCACCCTGTTTTCTTTGGCGTCGCATTCTGTCTTTTGCAATCAGGCGACCCTGATGGGCACCCCATGCGCAAGTGAAAATGATAATGATGCCCCCAGGTCGGGCGTATTTTACTCAACCATGCGCGGTTGCCTTTTACCGTATCGCAAAGTTGTTTTTTAATGCCGGGATGCACAAGGACGCGCTCGATCTCAGGGAAACTCGCAGCATGATACAACAGCATTGTATGGGCACGTGTCCAACGTGCCTGATCAACAAAATTCGTTCCTTTTTTTAAAACAGAAATCGCGCTGGTATTTTCTCTTTCCTTGTATGTCATGCGTTTATTGGGCATGGGCGTTAGCCACAAATCAGCATCCAGTCCCATTTGGTGAGATCTGTGACCTGTCAACATCGGCCCGCCACGCGGTTGGGAAATATCGCCGACAAGCAAACCATTCCAACCGTCTTGTTTGGCCTTGTACGAAAGTTGCTCGATAATCCCGATGAGTTCCGGATGTCCCCAACGGCGATTACGCGAAAGGCGCATTGCTTGCCAGTTCGGACCATCGACCGGAATTGCAACCCCGCCAGCAAGACACCCCTTCGTATAAAACCCGTGAGCGGCAGGCTTTAAGGCTGCTGGCAATGGTCTGTTACCAAAGAGCTTTTTCGCTGGCGTTTGTGCATAGACGTACTCTGGCGCCATGAATGTCAAAGCTAAAGCAGTGCAGAAAAATTTCGATAACTTGCGCATAAAAGTCTCATCAAGAATCATTGTGATTGATTACCTAGGAGACCTTTTAGGCCTCAATTTGTCAAATCACGGTTACAACTAATTAAATCCTCGAGATTTAAAATATTCTTACCTTACGTAATATTTTTGCAGGTTGTTAATACTTTTAAGCAATCATGAAGGTCCTACACGGGGGCAAACATGATTATTTCTTTATACAAATACAGCATGATACTGCTGTTTCTTATACTCAGCACTTTAAATGCAAATGCGAATTCAAGCATCATAACGACGACAACGCTTTTGAGTACGAAAAACTATTATTCAAATCAGAAAGAAATCATTGAAAAAAGTCTTACTGTAAAAAAAGAAACGGAATGTCTGGCGCTAGGATTATACCATGAAGCGCGTGGCGAGCCTGTGGTTGGGCAATATGCAGTGGGGGCAACCATTTTAAATCGCGTTCGCTCAACGGCCTATCCAAATACCATTTGTAAAGTCGTTTTTCAAAACGAACATATGAGAAACCGTTGCCAATTTTCTTTTGCTTGTGATGGCGTTTCTGATAGGCCGCGCAACAAATCAAGTTACGTCAAAATGCTCAGACTTGCAGGTCACATCCTCACCAATGGCATTGCGCGAGAAGCAAAATTTATCGGTCAGGCATTTCATTCTGAGGTTAGCACCATGACGCATTATCACCGCTATGACGTAAACCCATCGTGGTCACGCAAGCTAAAGCAGGTTTCTCAGCTTGGTGCGCACGTCTTTTTCAATAGCAGCAGAGTGACAAAACGCTACGCTTATTAACCGCGCAGCGTTCCGCCTGTTGCTTTTTCAACTGTCGCAATAATCCTGGAACTGACACCAGCGATGTCTTCTTCTGTCAGGGTTTTATCTTTTGGTTGAAGCATGACCTCAATCGCGATTGATTTCTTGTTTTCGCCCAAAGATGGCCCTTCAAAAATATCAAATATTTTCACACTGGCCACCAAGTTTTTGTCAGCGCCTTGTGCTGCCTTGATAAGAGTCAGTGCGTCGCAATCGCTATCCACGACAAAAGCAAAGTCACGCGCCAAAGATTGCAGGCCGGATAGTTCTAACGGTGGTTTTGTCTTGGTTGCTTTTTTGCGCGAAGCGGGGAGATTATCGAGCATGATTTCAAACCCGCAAATTGGGCCTGATACATCAAGCGTTTCCAGCGTCATCGGGTGCAATTCACCAAAGTGTCCCAAAACTAATTTAGGTCCAAGTTGTATCGTGCCTGAACGTCCAGGGTGATACCAATCTGGCCCACCTGCAACAATCTGCGCCTTGGATGCATCCATGCCACAAGCTTCAAGTGCTGCGAAGGCATCCGCCTTTGCGTCAAAGACATCAACAGGTGAACCAGCATCACGCCAATCACGACCACCGCCAGTCAACCCCGCAGAACCGCGACGAATACCGCCTGCTACCCTGTGTTGTGTTTCAGGTGTATCGCCTAGATAAATGCTTGCCACTTCAAAGAGCGCTACGTCACCCGCGCCACGATCCTGGTTCTTGCCAGCCGCAGCTATGAGACCTGGCAGTAAAGATGGGCGCATGTCGGATAGTTCAACAGAGATTGGATTTGCCAGTTTACACGCTTCGCTACCACCACCGAAAGCTTTTGCATGTGCTTCAGGAATGAATGAATAGGTTACCGCTTCCAACATGCCACGTGTCGCTAAAGCACGTCTTGCGTTTCTTGCGCGCGTTTGGCCGACGGTCAGAATTTTACTGCCCACAGCGCCCGTTGCTTCAAGGGGTTGCGGCTCGATGTTGTTGATACCATGAATACGCATGACTTCTTCAACAATGTCTGCCTTGCCGAAAACATCTGGTCGCCAGCTTGGTACGGCAACTTGCAGGGTCTCGCCCATACCAGAAACACCAAAGCCAAGGCGCATGAGAATTGACTGACACTCTTCGGTTGAGACCTCGATGCCGGTGAGGCGTTTAACTTCGGAGACCGGGAAATCGATGATGAGATTTGGCTTGGGTATCTCGCCTGCGATCAATGGCTCGAACGCTTCACCACCGCAAAGCTCCATGACGAGATTGGTGCCATGATAAAGTCCCGGTTCCATGAAAGAAGGATCAACACCGCGCTCAAAACGATACCTTGCATCTGTGTTAATGCCTAAATCTCGACCTGTACGTGCGATGTTCAGCGGATCCCAGAGTGCTGATTCCACCAGCACATTCACGGTATCATCGCCACAACCGGACTCTTCTCCGCCCATGATGCCGGCAAGAGACTCGATGCCATTATCATCCGCAATGACTGTCATTTTATCGGTGACCTTATATTCCTTGCCATCTAGCGCCAGATAGCTTTCACCTTGCTTGCCTCGACGCACAACAATGTCGCCCTTCACCTTATCTGCATCAAACACGTGCAGCGGGCGACCCATATCGAAGGTTGCATAGTTGGTGATATCAACCAAGGCTGAAATCGGACGAAGACCAATTGCGAGCAATCTTTGCTGCATCCATTTTGGCGAAGGACCATTTTTGACACCACGCACAAGTTGAAGTCCAAATGCCGGACAGAGATCTTCTTGCGACTTGTCAAAATCAAGCTTCACGTTAACTGGGCATGCACCATTGGTTTTAGGTGCAGAGATGGCAACTGGTTTTACCTTGCCAAGGCCGGCAGCTTCCAAGTCGCGTGCAATACCCGCAACACCCAATGCGTCAGGGCGATTAGGGGTAATGCCAATTTCGATGACCGGATCATTCAGACCCGCGTATTCAGCAAAGGAACCACCCACTTCCAAACCTTCAGGTAAATCGATAATACCATCATGCTCATCCGACATCTCAAGTTCGCGCTCGGAACACATCATGCCATGACTTTCAACACCACGAATTTTGCCGACCGCAAGTGTGATTTCCAAACCCGGGACATAGGCTCCGGGTGCAGCGAATGCGCCATACATATCCGCACGCGCGTTCGGCGCACCACAGACAACCTGCACTGGCGTACCTTCACCGATATCAACGGATAGTACTTGCAATTTATCAGCGTCCGGATGTTTTTCAGCGCTCAGCACTTTTGCAATCTTGAACGGTGCAAATTGTGACTTGTCATCAACCTCTTCAACCTCAAGGCCAATGAGCGTCAGCTTCTCAACAATTTCTTCCAGTGTTGCATCCGTTTCAAGATGGTCTTTCAACCATGAGAGTGTGAATTTCATTTCATCGTTCCGTTATCTACTTCGCTTCAATCGAGAACGTTTTTTCGTGTCTCGTCAAAGTATCGTTTAATTCTAACCATGCTAATTGTTCTGGTGCATAAGAGTGGGCCGTTGGCGGATAGCGCTCAGGCTCGTCCATAAAAGCTGTATTGAAATAGGTTCGCGTTGGTGCACTCTCATGTTCTTGCGCGATTGGCGAACCGCATTGATTACAAAACAGTCTGGTGCAAGAGCCGTTTACATATTTTGCCAATGTGCTTGAAGCTTGCCATTCGATGTGCGCTTTTTCAAAACTCACCGCAGCAAGAACGGGTGCGCCTGATGATCTGCGACAATCATCACAATGACAGAAGACCGTAATTTCCGGCTCACAGTTGGCCAAAATCACAACGCCTTCACATCTACAATGTCCACGATGGCTAATCATTTTTTGGTTGTTCTCTTGCGCGTTGCAGGCTTTTTTCGCTTGGCGGCAGCGCGTATTTTCTTTCTGGTCTTTAGCTCATCAAAAATGACAAAACCAATTTGTCCGCCATCATCTTCATCGGGCTGTTCTTCCGGATTTTCAGATTTCACTTTAGCTTTGGTAAACGTTAGAGACATTTGCTCCACGTGCTGGACAATTGAAACTGGAGAAAGATCCGCAGGGTTTAACCCATCAATGCGCATCAGGTCGCCATCAATCGGCATGATGCCCAACACCTTGATCGGCCCCATTGATGAAAACGTAATCACTTCAAGCTTTTCAGTTTTGGGATCCAACTGCTCACGCATTGCAAAAATCTGCTGGGCTACCGACTTGGCCGCTTCTTCTGCACTGTTGTCACAAGAAGTTTTGCTCCACTCAGAATCCTTTGGCGGGTTCTGCAACATGGTCGCAAAATCGCCCTTTAATAAAGCGGCATCTGAAAATCTGGTCATTGTGAAAGTCCCCCAAACAATGTCGGCATATCTAGCGGTCTGAAGCCATAATGCTTCATCCAGCGTGCGTTCGCATCAAAGAAGGCGCGCAGGTCCGGCATTCCGTATTTTAGCATGGCGATGCGGTCGATGCCGATGCCCCATGCAAAGCCCTGATAGACGTCCGGATCCAGACCACCAGAGCGCAGCACATTGGGATGCACCATGCCGCAGCCCAGGATTTCCATCCAGTCATTGCCTTCACCGAATTTAACTTCATTGCCCGAGCGATCACACTGGATATCGACTTCCAAAGATGGTTCCGTGAACGGGAAGAACGACGGGCGGAAACGCATGTTGACGTTATCAACTTCAAAGAAGGATTTGCAAAACTCCTCCAACACCCATTTCAGGTTTGCGATGTTAGCTTTTTTGTCTACCACCAAGCCTTCCAACTGATGGAACATCGGTGAGTGTGTTGCATCTGCATCGCATCGGTATGTCTTGCCAGGTATAATGATGCGGATTGGCGGTTCCTGATTTTCCATCGTGCGAATTTGTACTGGCGATGTATGCGTGCGCAGAACTTTGCGCTCGCCTTTTTCGTCTTCCTGCATGAAAAATGTATCGTGCATCTCACGTGCTGGGTGACCTTCTGGGAAGTTTAGCGCGGTGAAGTTGTAATAATCCGTTTCGATCTCCGGGCCTTCTGCAACCGAGAAACCCATGTCTGCAAAAATCGCCGTAATCTCATCCATGACCTGAGAAATAGGATGAATGCGACCAGCCTCTGATGGCGATTGACGCACTGGCAGAGTTACGTCTGTCTTTTCAGAGGCCAAACGGATTTCCATCGTCGCACGTTTCAAGACTTCCTTACGCTCGTTAATTGCTTCTGTGATCGACGCTTTTAGTGCATTTAGGGCTGGGCCTTGAACCTTGCGCTCTTCGTCGCTCATCTTGCCCAGGGTCTTCATCACATCCGAGATCGAGCCTTTTTTGCCAAGTGAAGCCACGCGAACCGCTTCTAGGGCTGCTTCATCGGCAGCTACGTCAATGTCTGCGCGGATTGATGTTTCCAGTTCTGCGATATCAGTCATGTTTTTACGTTCTTTTTTAATGCTCTGTTTGATACAAGCCTTAGCCCAAAATGAAAAACCGCACCAGCTTATAAGCCAGCGCGGTTTCGTAATACTTCAGAGTTTGAAACCCGCTGCTTATTTAACAGCGCCTTCAAATTCGTTTTCTGTGTGATTTTTCAAATATGCCAAAGCGTCTTTTGCTTTTGCAACCATTGCGCCAAATGCTGCCGGCTCGTGGATTGCGATGTCTGAAAGAACCTTGCGGTCAACTTCGATACCTGCTTTTGTAAGGCCATCTACCAGACGTGCGTATGTTAGACCGTGCTCACGGGCAGCAGCGTTGATACGCTGAATCCATAGTGAACGGAAATTACGCTTTCTGGTTTTACGGTCGCGGTATGCGTATTGAGCCGCTTTCTCTACAGCTTGGCGTGCAACACGGATCGTGTTTTTGCGCGAGCCATAATAGCCTTTAGCTTTTTTTAGAACTTTTTTGTGTTTTGCGTGTGCGGTGACGCCGCGTTTTACTCTAGCCATGATCTATGCTCCTGAATTTTAATTGCGCTTACTTTGAGTAAGGCATGAATTGCTTGACGATTCTTGCATCTGCATCGCAAAGCACCATGGTGCCACGTGCGTTACGCAAGAACTTGTTGGAACGTTTGATCATGCCGTGCTGTTTACCAGCACCTGCAGCTTTAACTTTGCCGCTAGCAGTCGTTTTAAAGCGTTTCTTCACGCTTGATTTGGTCTTCATCTTGGGCATTTCGCTCTCCTTAAAATTAATACCGAAACCAAGTTCCGGAAAATCAAAAGCCCCGCTGACCAAAGCGGAGCTCGCGTTAAAACCATCATGGCATGCCCTGCCAGACGATCAATAATGTGCATAAAGACTATTTGGAGCGTTTATGCAAGCAAAAACGAGTCAATTTTATCTATTTAACCGGCGCAACGACCATCATCATTTGACGGCCTTCGAGTTTTGGTTCGGCTTCTACTTTCGCGGAGCCTTCAAGCTGTTCTTTAACACGGTTTAACAACTGCATGCCCAATTCCAAGTGAGCCATTTCGCGGCCTCTGAAGCGTAGCGTTACCTTGACCTTATCACCCTCGCCCAGGAACTTTTCAACCGCGCGCATTTTCACGTCATAATCATGCGTGTCGATGTTCGGACGCATTTTGATTTCCTTGACGGATTGCGTCTTTTGCTTCTTGCGCGCTTCAGCAGCTTTTTTCTGAGCCTGGAATTTATATTTCCCAAAATCCAGAACTTTACAGATGGGCGGATTGTTGTTTGGTGAAATTTCGACAAGGTCTAAACCTTGTTCGCGTGCAATCTCTCTGGCTCTTTCAATCGGAACAGTGCCGTGATTTTCACCTTCGGCATCAATGAGTTGCACTTCTTCTGACAAAATGTCTAGGTTTGAACGCGGCCCACCTTTTTGGGGCGCTTGTGCTCTATGTGGTCTGCGAATGGTCGTATTCTCCGGGTTGTTTCTGTTTTCTTCTCAATATTTTGTGAAGATGGTGCATCTAATAACATGATTCAATTCAAAAATCATGTATTTTTCTTATCCAAGTTTAACAGAAACTTTCATCTGTTCACGCCTTTGATTTACGCGTTTAAACAAGTTATTGATATCCCGTTCTAATCGTGAGTGTAAAATGACCCATCAACCCCCTGAATTTATTGAAGTTGGCGAAGGAAATAACGCCAGAAATATTGCAATCAGGCATCTTGAGGGCAAATCGCCCGGTCTTGTCTGGCTTGGCGGTTATCGCTCCGACATGATTGGCACCAAGGCAGAAGCGCTCGACCAATGGGCTAAAGAAAAAGGCCATGCTTCATGCCGTCACGACTATTCTGGCCACGGTGAATCGGGCGGTGAATTTATCGGCGGTACAATTTCACGTTGGCTCGAAGAAAGCCTTGCAGTTTTTGATGCAAAATGCGCTGAGGGTTCTCATATTCTGGTTGGTTCTTCGATGGGCGGATGGGTGGCACTTCGGATGGTGCAAGAGCTTGCAAAACGTGGGGAAAGCCATCGCCTTAAAGCTCTATTATTGCTCGCGCCTGCTCCCGATTTTCCGCATGAGTTGATGAAGCCTGAATTAACGGACGATCAAAAATCTCAATTGGAAACGCGCGGATTTATGGAAGAGCCGTCTGAATATTCAGATGAGCCGAATATCTTCACCAAAGCCCTGTTTGATGATGGCGATGATAACCGCGTCATGAAAGGCATGATTGAAACGGGCTGCCCGGTTCATATTTTGCAAGGCATGAATGACCCTGATGTGCCTTATACCCATGCGATGAAACTGATTACGCATCTGCCTGATGAGAATGTCTCCATGACGCTGATTAAAGACGGCGATCATCGATTGTCACGCGAACAGGATATTGCCCTTTTGCTTCGCACTGTAGAAACGCTCATTCATGCGTAAGGGCTATCACGGCCCTTTGGCGAAAAGTAAAAATACGCCACCGCCAGAGTTTACCTATGCGCCTCCGCCTAACCATGGATTGAACATCATTCATTCAGATGATGATGTGTTGGTCTTATCAAAGCCTGCGAATTTATTGAGCGTTCCTGGAAACAAGGAAGATCACACAGATTGCCTGGAAACGCGCGCCTTAAAAGAGTTTCCATCCGCGCGCGTCGTGCATCGGCTTGACCGCGGTACGTCCGGCATTTTTATTATGGCACTGAACCCGCAAGCGCATCGTCATCTGGGACTTCAATTTGAAAAACGGCAAACGCAGAAAACCTATATTGCTGAAGTGATTGGTATCGTCAAAGAAGATAGCGGTCACATTGACCTACCAATGCGCACCGATTGGTATAACCGCCCCAAGCAAATGGTTGATACCTATTTTGGGCGTGAAGCGATTACGGACTGGAAAGTTATTTCGCGTGGAGAAAACACAACGCGGCTGGAACTATATCCCAAGACAGGTCGCTCGCATCAATTGCGGGTTCACCTTCAAGAATTAGGGCATCCGATTTTGGGCGACAGTTTTTATGCGCCACCTCATGCGGTTGCCATGTCCGAGCGATTACTCTTACATGCTGAGAGACTGGAAGTTTATCACCCCAAGAACGGCGATCGTGTCACATTCAAAGACCCTTGTCCGTTTTAGGATGATACCTAGATAGTCTTTATGCATGAACCCATTAACATCGTCTGGTTGAAACGCGATCTTCGTATTGAAGATCATGCAGCGCTCTTTTGCGCGCGTAAGCGTGGCAAGATACTTGCGGTGTACGTGATTGAGCCTGAATACTGGTCATTACCGGACACTTCACACAGACAATGGCAATTTATTGAACAATCGCTTGAACCGTTGAAAACCCAAATGGCAAAGCTTGGCATTCCACTTTTGTTTTTCAAAGGGGACGCAGTTGCGGCTTTTGAAAAACTTGCATCAGAATTGAACGTTGCATCCGTTCATTCACATCAGGAAACCGGAAATTTTTGGACGTTCAAATGCGATCTGGCAGTTGGACGAATTCTGAAATCAAACAACATTCCATGGCATGAATATATGCAGCATGGAGTCTTTCGCGCCCTTGATACTCGCAACGGTTGGGCTAACCGATGGGACGCCATGATGGGCGAAGCGGGTTATCCGCTGCCCGCTAGACAGGAATGGCCAACAGCAGAAGTTGAGAAACTATCACGATATTTTTCACAAGACATTCTACGCCCTGATTTTCCAGTTAACACATTAACACAGATTCAAAAAGGTGGGCGACAGGAAGGTATTTCGCTGCTTGCAAGTTTTCTGGGGGGAAGAGGAGAAAACTATCGCAAGGCCATGTCTTCACCGCTGGAAGGTGCGGATGCATGTTCA
>CALFBU010000153.1 GCA_937951455.1 uncultured Rhizobiaceae group bacterium | reverse complement strand
TAGCTGATTTTATAGTTTCGACGCATCTATGATGGGCACGATGGAAATGGCAAATTCCAACCCTAATTAATAATACGCTTTTTAATCGCTGCCCTAAACGCCTGTTTGTTTTTGGCAAACTGCTTTAGTGCTTTTGCTCTGTTGCGCTTGAAGACGTTTTGGGTTTTTACTTTTGCCACTTTTTGTTTTTTGACGCTTTTGGCGGGTTTTGCGCTGGCGACTATGATGCGCTGTTTTACTTTTGCCCTGATCGGGTTTTTACGGTTGGTCAGTGCTTTTTTGACGGAGCGTTTTTGGATCTTCTTTGTTTCTTTGGTTGGCACATCAACCGACTTGCGCAAGGTCCAGGTGGTTTCCTGCTTTTGCTTTGTTTCAAGAGAAGCGACAACAACTGGCTTCGGCGTTTTCTTTGTCTCAGAAGCTGATGAAACCAGAACCGGAGCCGATGGGTCTTTGCCACCACGGCCACGGATGTGGACGATCTTGTAGCCTTCCTTGTTTAATCGCGTGAGCAACTGCCCTAGCCCGTTTGCGGTTACCTTTTGGATGTCGTGCATTAAAATAATGCCTTTGCCCTTGCGGTTTAACTCGCTCATTACACGGTTGACCATGGAAGTTGGGTTTGAAAACTTGTAATCAAGGCTATCTACGTCAATCGCGAATACACCATAGCCAAGGCCTTTGAGGTGTTGGTTGACGGATTTGTTTTCTGACAAATACGGAAATCTAAAAAATGGTGCTACATCGCGGCCAACGGCTTTTTCAATGGCCTTGATGCTGCGGTTCACATCGGAAATAGCCTTGGCGCCACTCACCTGCCCCAGGTTTTTGTGGCTATAGCTGTGAATGCCGACTGTATGGCCTTTGTTTGCCACTTTACGAGCCAGCGAAGGATTATTCTTCGCCATGGTAGCAACCATAAAGAAGGTTGCCTTGGCGCAGTGTTTATCCAGCTCATGCAGTACCTTTGGCGTGATGTTTGGCACGGGACCATCATCAAATGTCAGCACGACTTCTTTAGGCTTAAGAAAATCTTGTGCGCCGCCGTGCGATTTGCCGTAGCGTTTTCCGCCTGCCGTGTTGAGCGTTACGGTGCGATGCACGCCGCTACACGCTGCATTTGCTTTTTGTATTGGTAATACGGCATTAGAACCGATGCTTGTTACAGTAAGCAAAGAACAGAATTTTATGGCTGCAAAAATGGAATTACGCATGATACTCTCCAAACTATTGGAAAAAGAGTCTCACCTTTGAATTGATAAAATTGCTAATAAATTGGCTAACTTCTTGTTATGGTAAACAAAGGGAAAACAAAGCAGAGCGGCGTTTACTTTTTAAAAACATCATCTTAATTCAATTTTTACCCTTGTAGAACATACATAGAACAGATATAGATGTTCTGCGTTTGTTTCTTTTGATTCTTGTATTTCTGTTCAGAGCAATTGATGCACACACTTAGGTGATATCTGAAAGAGGTTGACCATATGCTTACGAAAAAACAGCAGCTGTTATTGCAATTCATTCATGAACGCTTGCAGGCTGAAGGAGTGCCGCCTTCATTTGATGAGATGAAAGACGCGCTTGAACTCAAGTCCAAGTCTGGCATTCATCGATTGATTACAGCGCTTGAAGAGCGTGGGTTTATTCGCCGTCTCCCCAACCGTGCCCGTGCGCTGGAAGTCATCAAAATGCCGGAAGCTTGGGCTTCTGCTGAGGAGCCTGTTGAAACTGGCAGTGTCATTCAGGCTGATTTTGGTTCCAAACGCGCACCTATACCAACTGTAGATAATGTGACGCCCTTCCCTGGTGCGGAGCAATCGTATGAAAATGATAATGCTGGCTTTGAAGTTCCTGTTATGGGCAAGATTGCAGCGGGCGTTCCCATTTCTGCCATTGAGCATACAACGCATTCTGTGACCGTTCCGCCCGAGATGATTAGTCGTGGCGAGCACTTTGCCCTAACGGTAGAAGGTGACTCGATGATTGAAGCGGGTATTCTTGATGGTGATACCGTCATTATACGTCAAGAAACCACAGCACGTGGTGGCGAGATTGTGGTTGCACTGATTGATGATGAAGAAGCGACGTTGAAAACTTTCCACAAGGAAGGAAACATGATCGCGCTTGAACCTGCCAATGCTGCTTATGAAACCCGTCGCTTGCCTTCCGATCAGGTCAAGGTTCAGGGCAAACTGGTCGGTTTAATCCGTCAATATCATTAACTTTTCGTTTACCATAGTTTCCTAGCATCATCAGGGTGTGTCACATCACGGTGCCATGGTCTGGAGGCTTTTGGTATCGATGTTTCGATTTTGATACTCTGAGGGGAGATTTCTGACTTGAGTATTTTATTTTCAATCCTGGCCTTTGCCATTACCTTTTTGATATATAATGCGTGGGTTCCAAAGCGTTCGAAGTCATAACGGTTTAAAACAAGTTCTGGCTGTCTGTCTTTGCAATTTACCCACCATAGCCTTGGCGCTACTAAAATGTCTGCGCGGTTGCATGAGGACTGGATAAAGTCCGGATTGTATAAAACGTGTAATATTTTGCTGGACGGCAAAACAACAATACATCGTTCTCTATTGCACTGATCTTTTGGAAGATTAAGGGCGTATTGTTCTCCACCCGACCATGCTTTTAGCCATATGTTTTGAACAAATGCGCTTCCTCTTGGAAATAATAATCCTATCTTTTCACCGTCTGTTTTAATAGCAACCGCTCGTCCGTTTTCTGATATTAGGACATCAGGTTTTGTTGGCGTTTGCAACATAACCGGTAAGGCCAACAGAGGCATGAGCGATGCATAACGCAGCTTTGTTTTCAAAAGACAGATCAAGATCAGAAAACTTGCAAAGATCAAAATCGTAATTCCAGGAAGCAAGCCTGTATTGCCGTTAGGCGATATACCCTCCACCCATCGTGATATATCCACGACCCAGTCAATGCCAATAGAGACT
>CALFBU010000152.1 GCA_937951455.1 uncultured Rhizobiaceae group bacterium | reverse complement strand
CTTTTTCCCGATGATCTTCCACGTCTAATGAGCATAGGGCGCCTTGATATCAATACCGAAGGTTTGTTGTTGATGACCAATGATGGCGGACTTTCCCGCGTTTTGGAATTGCCTTCTACAGGTTGGTTACGGCGTTACCGTGTTCGCGTGCATGGGCGCGTCAAACAAGAAGAGTTGGACCAACTGCAAGAAGGCATTGCAGTTGAGGGTGTTTTATACGGTTCCATAGAAGCCAGAATTGAACACGAGCAAGGCACAAATGCGTGGCTCAGCGTAGCGCTGCGTGAAGGTAAAAACCGCGAAATCAAAAAAGTGCTAGGCCATCTAGGGCTTGAAGTGACGCGATTAATCCGAATTTCCTTTGGTCCTTTCCAACTAGGCGATTTGCCAACCGGTGCCGTGCGTGAAATCAGAAGTCGGATGTTGCGCGATCAGCTTGGCGAGAAACTGATTGAACAAGCAGGTGCAGATTTTGATGCACCCATTATCAATGTCGCACCAGAAGTTGCCAGAACCGCAAGCAAGGCTGCTGAGCAGGGCAAGAAGCAACCGCGCAAGAAAATGGATAAACAAAAACGTGGCACGGTGCGCGATGATACGCTTTCGCGACTAACCACATCCAAGGGGGCTGACAGAAAGTCAGGCCGCGATAAAAAGTCTGGTAATGCATGGGCAAAACAGAGCAGAGAAACTTCCGGCCGGGGAACTTCACGTTCTGGTAAACCACAGCGTAAAAAATAGAGTGCAATAAATTAAGAGACTATATTAATGCGAATTGTTGGTGGCAGTTTAAAAGGGCGTCCCTTGCAAAGCCCAAAGGGCATGGGTACGCGGCCGACCACGGACAGAACGCGCGAAAGTCTGTTTAATATTCTAACGCATAAAATAGACTTTCAAGATTGCCGAACATTGGACCTTTTTGCCGGAACAGGCGCGCTTGGGTTTGAGGCAATTTCACGCGGCAGCGAGTATTGCGTTTTCATAGAAGAAGCAAGTAATGCGCGCGGTGCAATCAGAGAAAATGTTGAAGCCTTGCAACTTTCTGGCATCACCAAAATTTTCAGACGCGACGCAACCCGCCTTGGCAATATTGGCACGTTAAAACCTTTTGATCTCGTTTTTGCCGATCCGCCTTACCGCAAAGGCTATGGCGAGAAAGCGGCGAGATCGCTGCGTGAAGGCGATTGGCTAACCCCAGACGCAACCTTTGTCTTGGAAGAGGCAACAGATGTTTTCCCCGAAGAACTTAAAGGCTATGAGCTGGATGATAAAAGAACATATGGCGAAACTACCATCGGTTTTTTCTCGTTACTAAAGTGACCACAATTGATTGATTGGAATGTTATTGTCCCGCCCCTATATAACGTCATGAAATAATGATTGGAATCCATGCATGAACCGTTTTGTCTTAAGCCTTTTGATATCCTTCTTTGCCATTGCAAATTTTGGTGCAAGCGCAAGTGAACAAAAGCCGGATATAACCGAATATACCTTGGAAAACGGACTGCGTTTGATCGTGATTCCTGACAGACGTGCACCCGTTGTAACGCACATGGCATGGTATAAAGTAGGCTCGGCAGACGATCCTCAAGGCAGATCAGGCCTCGCGCATTTCTTTGAGCATCTTATGTTCAAGGGCACTTCAAATTATAAAAACAATGAATTTTCTACCGCTGTTTCCGCAATTGGTGGTCAGGAAAATGCGTTTACGAGTTGGGACTACACTGCCTATTACCAAAAAGTATCGCCATCAGCGCTTGCAAAAATGATGAAGTTTGAAGCGGACAGAATGCGAAACCTCGTATTGACGGAAGAGGTTTTTTTACCTGAGCGTGATGTGATTTTGGAAGAGCGCAGTGGCCGCGTTGATCGAAGCCCTTCTGCAATATTGGGCGAGTTCAGTCGTGCAGCGCTTCATGTAAATCATCCATATTCCATACCGATTATTGGGTGGGAGCATGAAATTGCCAAGCTGGAGATAGAAGATGCGCTTGAATTTTATGAGCGTTGGTATCAACCGTGGAATGTAATCGTTGTGGTTGCAGGCGATGTTGACCCGCAAGAAACGTTGAAGCTTGCACGAGAAACCTACGGTAAAGTCGTGGCAACGCAAGAACCACAAGAGCGTAAATGGACTAAAAGCCCCAGGCCTGTTGTGTCGCAAACCTTGCAATATAAAGATGAGCGTGTAACGCGCCCAACCTGGCAGCGCAGTTTCAAAGCGCCATCTTATATGATTGCAGAAGAAGGTGAGGCGGAAGCACTGGACTTGCTAAGCACGATTTTAGGGGGATCGGCGACAAGTCGTTTCCAAAAAGAAATTGTTTTGGAGCAAGAACTGGCGACTGCTGCAGGTGCGTTTTATCAAGGCTCGTCGCGTGATATGAGTTCGATCGGTTTTTATGGCGTACCGCGTGGTGACACGCCGATTGAATACGTTGCAAAGGCAATAGAAGAGCAAGTTGATCTGCTTCTTAAGGAAGGCGTCACACAAGAAGAACTCGACAGGGCGCGTCAGGCTTATCTGAAAACCATCATATACAGCCAGGACAGTCAGGTAACCTTGGCACGCATATTTGGTTCGGTTCTAACCATTGGCGGAAGTGTTGAAGATTTTACTTCATGGCCTGAACGGTTGAGCAAGGTGACCGTCGAAGATGTCAACAAAGTTGCCCGAAAATACCTGGATAGAAATCGCTCTATAACCAGCCGCTTATTGCCGAAAGAAGGATAACCCAATGATTAGAATTCTAGCGACAGTTGCCTTTCTGTTTGCAACGCTGATACAAGCGCATGCCATTGATATTAAGGAAGTCACCTCTGACAAAGGCATCAAGGCGCTTTTGGTTGAAGATTATACTTTGCCGATCATTGCGATTTCCATTTCCTTTGAAGGTGGTACAACGCAAGATCCAGAAGGCAAGGAAGGCACGCTACGCCTGATGACCGCCTTGATGGATGAAGGTGCTGGCGATCTTGATAGTGTTGCTTATCAGTCGAGAGCAGAAGAGCTCGG
>CALFBU010000151.1 GCA_937951455.1 uncultured Rhizobiaceae group bacterium | reverse complement strand
CCCAGGATCATGGCCATAAAAGGCGTTGTGCCCATTAAAAGCGCTGTAATACCGGAATCGATGTGTTGCAAACCCCATGATATCAAAATGAATGGAATGACGGTAATTAGCAGTGCTATGACAACGGTCATACCCAGCTCTTGCCTGGATATTCTGAAACTGGATTTTGTGAAAAATGCAAACGGTAATAGGGCTAAGAACCCTATGGAAACCCTGCTTGCCGCTGTCCATACAGGCCCCATATCTTCCAGTGCAAATTTGATGGCGGCAAAGGCAGATGCCCAAATCAGCGCAGTTAGAATTAACAGGCTGATGTCAATGCCGCCTGCTCTGGTAATTTGCTTCATGCGATTGGATTTCCTTTTTCGTTGACGATACTCATTTCAGCCTTGGCAATCAGAAGCAAGATAATTATTTGCCACATTCTTGCCATGCAAAAAACACATGGCTGCCTTGCATGTATAAATTACGATTCAAGTTGTCAGCATTTTTGATATGTCATAAAAGCTTCATACAAAGTACGGCTCCCGAAAAATGAGGAGCCGATTTTTTTGACAGGGTATAAAATGATAGACGAAAAAGCAGAACCTAGTGTTTGGCGCACAGCAGCTTTGGCAATCGCTGTATTTATTGGTGTCATGTTTGTTGCCGGAATGTTCGGAAGTGTTGATACCGTTGCAATCGCTTCTCAATAATCTGATAAGTTGATGTTCATAAAAAGAGCCAGTTTTCGAACTGGCTTTTTTTATGTCCTGATTTCAAACAATCCCATGACGGTTTTAGTATATCGCATTTATCCATCATGCTATATCGGGAAACGGTACTCATGATTTCAGGCGACGCACATGTTTTTATCTGTATTCGAACTTTTTAAAATTGGTATCGGCCCCTCGTCGTCACACACGATGGGCCCCATGGTTGCCGCTGATTATTTTCTTAGCGAAATCAAACATGGCGAATGGCCACGCCGTGAAGGCGATATTGTGGATCGCATACAGGTTTCTCTGCACGGTTCACTGGCATTTACAGGTAAAGGCCACGCAACAGACCGCGCCATTATATTGGGTCTTGCTGGTGAAAAGCCATCAGAGATTAATCCTGATGATGTCGCACCTGTTTTGGCAAAAGTGTCCGAACGAAAGGAAGTATCGCCTGAGGGGTATGGTACATACCAATTTGACCCTGAGAAAGACTTGATTTTTGATTATGATTTGATGCTTCCGCTTCATACCAATGGCATGACCTTCAAAGGCTTATCGAAGGCAGGCGAGCTTTTACTGAAAAAAGAATATTACTCCATCGGCGGTGGGTTCATTGCGGATGAAGCGCAATTGAAAAGTCTGGAAGACAGCACAGCCGAACGCGCTGAGCGTGTACCCTACCCGTTTGAGAACGCAGCAGAAATGCTGGCAATGGCAAAGACTTCAGGTCTTACCATCGCAGAAATGAAACGTGAAAACGAACAAACCAAACTCTCTGGCGAGGAGCTGAGTGAAGGTTTGGCAAAGGTCTGGGATACCATGCACAATTGTGTTGAGCGTGGGCAACGTGAGCATGGCGAACTGCCTGGCGGACTACGGGTGAAACGTCGCTCAGCTGCGATTGTTGAGCAATTGGAAGCGGAATGGGGCATCAACTACAACAACCCTGTCGCTGCCAATGAATGGTTGCAGGTTTTCGCGATGGCCGTGAACGAAGAAAATGCCGCGGGCGGCAAAGTCGTAACAGCACCTACCAATGGCGCTGCTGGCGTTATACCCGCGGTTTTGAGCTACTATCTGAAGTTCTTTCCAGACACAACGCTCAAACAAAAAGAAGACTATCTGCTCACTGCCTCTGCATTTGGAGGCATCATCAAGCATAATGCGTCTATCTCTGGTGCAGAAGTTGGCTGTCAGGGCGAAGTAGGCTCCGCCTCTGCGATGGCTGCGGCTGGTCTCGCGGCCATCATGGGTGGCACACCAGAACAAATTGAAAATGCAGCAGAGATTGCATTGGAGCATCACTTGGGTATGACCTGCGATCCGATTGGCGGGCTGGTACAAGTCCCCTGCATTGAGCGTAACGGTCTTGGTGCAATCAAGGCAGTTTCCGCAGCATCACTTGCACTTCGCGGTGACGGAACGCATTTTGTATCGCTTGATGCCTGTGTCAAAACCATGCTTGAAACTGGTAGAGATATGAACTCACGGTATAAAGAAACCAGTCAGGGCGGGCTTGCAGTAAATGTTGTTGAATGCTGAATTCGCAACTGGTTTCCTGAAGCTTACCGCCCTAAATTAACCTCATGGCTTTAAACCTTCTAAAACTATGTGTCGGCGTCTCTGCGGTTGAAGAACTGCAGGCATGGATAGATTATCGTATCGATGAAAAACGTCGTCAGGGGCGAGAAGCTGTTCAGGCGCATACCACCCGCATGATTCCCAAACGCATGGAGGAATTGCTGGATGGCGGATCTCTTTACTGGGTCATCAAGGGCAACGTTCAAGTCAGGCAACATCTGGCAGACATTCGCCCGTTCGTTGATCCAAATGGTATAAAGCGCTGTGATCTTGTGCTGGAACCGCGATTAATCCTGACCGAATGGCAACCTCGTCGTGCCTTTCAGGGTTGGCGTTATTTAAAGCCAGAAGATGCTCCGCGTGACATTGGCGATGGTGGTAATGGTGTTAATGCCCTGCCACCCGAGTTGCGTGTCGAATTATCAAATCTTGGTCTTTTATAAAATTCATTGAATTAACCAAGTCTCGCAGTTGTTGCTACGTAGGTAGTCATGCTCTCTTGTAAACCCTGATTTGCTCAGTAATATTTAACCCTAGGGTATGTTCCTTTTTGGTAACGGGTAGATGTTTAGCGTAAAGAGCAATCAAAAACAGGCACATGTTATCGTATGTGGCAATGAAAAAGGTGGTTCTGGAAAAACCACGACCATTATGCATTTGACGGTTGCCCTACTGAATGCTGGATACCGCGTTGCAACCGTAGACCTAGACAACCGTCAACAAAGTTTTTCTCGATATATTGCTAACCGTGAGCTGTTTACAAAACGCTTTGGACTCAATCTTTCATTGCCAGATCACCATACCATCAAGCAAGATTATTCCGATTATATTTCAGACAAGGAAAACAACGAACTTGTATCCTTTTTGGATGTCATTACGGATGTTCAGGCCAAGAATGATTTTATCCTGATTGATACGCCAGGGCACGATGGCTATTTGATGCGCATGGCGCACTCCATGGCAGACACGCTGGTTACGCCGCTTAATGACTCTTATGTTGATTTCGATGTGTTGGGACAGATTGATCCTGAAACAGGAAAAGTGGATCAACTCTCACATTACGCTCGCACTGTAAGAGAAGCGCGCAGACAACGCAGGATTGCCGATGGCGGACTGCTCGACTGGGTCGTCGTACGCAATCGCCTGACACAGATTAACTCACGCAATAAAGAGAGCATGTATAACAGCCTCAACAATCTATCCATGCAGTTGGGATGCCGTTTGGCGGAAGGTATATCCGAGCGTGTAATCTTTCGTGAATTATTTCCCAAAGGACTGACCGCTCTTGATGATCTGGATGCGATAATGCCGAATAAACGTGGCACGGCCTCTCATCTGGCAGCGCGTCAAGAAGTGCGTAGTTTAATAACAGTACTGAAATTGCCAATCGATGAGCTTAATAAAAAACGCCAGGAAGCGCGCGATGCGTTCCTGGAAAAGCAGTCAAAACCGATTGATACCATTGGCATGTAAAAAAAAGCGCGTCAGACTTAACCAACGCGCTTTTCATTTCATTTAATTTTCAAAACCCTAGTCAGCAGCAGATTGTGCTGCACGCATTTGACGCTTGC
>CALFBU010000150.1 GCA_937951455.1 uncultured Rhizobiaceae group bacterium | reverse complement strand
GCCTTGAGGCTTCCTTGAGTGTGTTGCCCAGATTAAACTGCTGGTCATAGGCAAGCAGGGTACAGGCCTGAACGGAAGGTTTTTCGTCGCCCTTGTGTTTGACCACCATGCGCGACGATGAACACATCATATCAGCAGGGTCTACATTCAGGATGCCCCAACAAGCAGTCGTGATTTCAGGAACATCATTGTTCTCTTCCATCTCGGGAAAAAGAATAAGCTGCTTTTTGTCTTGGCCATCCATCGCAATCGAATTTTCCTTAAAAAACGCATCAAAGCCCTCGCGCAATTCTTGTTCTTCCTCACCCCAACGCGTCCGCCCTGCAACATCAATGTTAAAACCATTTTCAGACAGCCATTGAAGACCTTTCATCATCGGTTCCCAGGAATTCGGCCCACGCTCTTCTTCATGAAGTTCGGGCTTGAAGTGATCAACTGAAACACGAAGCGTCATTTGCTCGCCGTAAGTTTCATGCAACTTCAACAGACCCTCAGCACATTTCATCATGGGGCGCATGGCATTGGTCAAAACCAAAAGTTTGAACCCGCGCTCAAGCGAAGTTTCCATGATCTTGAGAATGTCAGGATTCATGAACGGCTCACCGCCTGTGATACCAATTTCTTGCGTACCCAGATTGTTGTTACGAATTTCGTCCAGATAGGTTACCGCTTCTTGATGAGTTAGATAAACAAGACGATCATTCTTCGGTGTCGATTCAATATAGCAATTTACACAAGCCAGATTGCAAAGCGTGCCTGTATTAAACCAGAGCGTTTCCAATTTCGTCAGACCAACACGCGCACGCTTTTCACCTTTTGCCGTTATATCAGGATGAGAAAACTTCCCGTCAGCTTCAAGGTCTTTGTTGTTTATGATCACATTCATAAAAATGTTTTCCAGTATAATCTTTATTGTTCAAAGCAATACAGAATTAGAACGACCCTTGGCAAGGTGTATAGTTTTTTTATGATAACAATGATTTCATCAAGTTTTATGGTGCGCAATTCCATTTGATTTCAAATCTTGGTAGAAGGAGGCTTTGTTTATCCTCAAAATTGATTTAAGTCCAAGGTTATGAAAACAAATTCTCAAAATTCAGGCCCACTTGATGGCCTGAAAGTTCTTGATCTTTCCCGTATTCTTGCAGGCCCCACCTGCACACAATTGTTTGGCGATATGGGGGCTGAAATCATTAAAATCGAGCGTCCACAAAAAGGCGATGATACACGCTTTTGGGGACCTCCATTTTTGAAAGACGAAAATGGTGAGGATACAAACGAGAGCGCATACTATATGTGCACTAATCGCAACAAAAACTCTGTGGCCGTTGATCTAACCAAGGAAGAAGGTCAGACAATCATCAAGGAATTGGCGAGCCACTGCGATATTCTGGTTGAGAACTTCAAGGCTGGTGACTTGGCACGTTACGACCTTGATTATGAGACACTTTCAAAAATAAATCCTGAACTGATTTACTGCTCCATCACCGGTTTTGGCATGACGGGCCCTTATGCAAAACGTCCAGGTTATGACTTTCTCATCCAAGGCATGGGCGGCATTATGAGTTTGACCGGCAAACCCGATGAGCAAGACGGCGAACCGATGAAGTGCGGTGTTGGCATCGCGGATGTCATGTGCGGCATGTATGCCAGCGTCGCTATTCTCGCAGCACTCAACGCAAGGCACACTTCTGGCAAAGGTCAACATCTGGATATTTCACTTTTGGACTGTCAGGTTGCCTGGCTCATCAATCAGGGTGCCGGCTATCTGGTTTCTGGCGAAGTACCACCAAGACGCGGCAACGAACACCCAACGATTGTTCCCTACAGCACTTTTCCTGCATCCGATCAGTCCTTCATTATTGCAGCAGGTAATGACGCGCAATTTGCCAGAATGTGCGAGGTAATCGGCGCGAAGGACTTGGCAGAAAATCCCAAATTTCAAAAGAACACGGATAGGGTTTTAAACCGCAATGAGCTTATCCCGCTCATAAATGAATATACCAAAAAACAAACCGCTGATCATTGGTTAAACGAGATGGAAAAAGCGGGCGTTCCCTGCGGCCCGGTGAATGATTTAGCGCAAACCTTTGCTGACCCGCAAATCAAACACCGTGAGATGGCCATCACAATGCCACATCGAAATAATCTCGATGAAGGCGTTACCCTAATTGGCAATCCGCTTAATTTTAGCGATACACCAATCCAGTATAAAAAAGCCCCGCCAGTACGGGCAGAAGATACACGCGAAATACTGTCCAAACATCTTGGCCTGAGCGAAGACAAATTAAATGAACTCGAAGCAAACGGAATTATAGAATGTCTACAGAACAAAAACTAACATCAGCAGACATGCTCGCTCAAACGCTTGCAAAAAACGGATGCAAGCGCGCATACGGCATTCCGGGCGGTGAAGTGCTCGCCATCATCGATGCATTTGATCGCGCTGGCATTGAGTTCATTTTGATCAAACACGAGAACTCCGGTGGCTTCATGGCGGAAGGCGGCTGGCATGCGGACGGGTTTCCGCCAGTGCTTGTAGCAACCATAGGTCCCGGCGTTGCCAATGCCGTAAACGTCGTGGCAAACGCCATGCAAGATCGTGTACCTTTGATTTTTGTAACTGGCTGCGTCGATGGTGCAGAAGCGGAAACCTATACGCACCAGGTTTTCGACCATGCCCAAATGCTACGCCCAATCACCAAAGCGAGTTTTCTCGGCACAACCTCAACCTGCGGTTTGATTGCACAAAAAGCCATTACGATTTCTCAGGAACCACAAGCAGGCCCGGTGCACATCGACATTCCTGTTTCGGTCGCAGAAAGTGAAGCAACGGAAGATCTCCATGTGGGTTCGGTGCCAATCCCAGTTTTGACACCTGCAAAAGACAACGTTTTCAAAGAGGCAGTAAAAGCCTTGGAAACAGCTGAAAACCCAGTCGCTATTTTAGGTGTTGATGCCGTCAATGAATCCGCTGGTTCTGATATTCGCGCATTTTGTGAAACCCATAACATTCCGGTCATTGCTTCATACAAGGCTAAAGGTTTGGTCAACGACACCTCACTCCTAAGCTTTGGCGGGGTAGGGCTTTCACCAAAAGCCGACAAGGTTATCATGCCGATTTTGGAAAACGCAGATGTCATTTTATTGCTGGGTTACGACCCGATAGAAATGCGCATTGGCTGGCGCAATCCCTGGAGTAAGGACAAGATCGTTATCGAAATCACACCGATTGCCAGAACGCACGGCATGCACCACGTCAGCCACACAATGCGCGGATCACTTGCCCCAACGCTAGCCATGCTGAGCGATGAGATAACACCAAAACGAAACGCCATAGCAAACACAGCAAGCGCTGCTCGCGATGAACTTAAAGCCATGTTCAAGGCGGACTCAGAGTTTGGTCCTGACAGGGTTTTCGAAACCCTGCGCGAAGTCTCACCTGATACAACGGTTATTACAGCGGACAGTGGTGCGCATAGAATTTTGCTTAGCCAGATGTGGTCATGTCATCATCCGCGGGGCATGTTGCAATCCTCGGCCCTTTGCACCATGGCATGCGCTGTCCCACTTGCAGCCGGGTATAAACAGGCAAGCCCTGACACACCCGTCATTGCCTTCGTTGGAGACGCTGGTATGGAGATGGGACTTGGCGAATTGGCAACGCTTCGCGAACATAAAATCCCGATCGTCATATGTGTGCTTGTCGATGAAAGCCTGACGCTAATCGAAATGAAACAACGTGCGTCTCAACGCCCTAATCTCGGCGTTGATTTCACTGGATCAGATTTTCCAACTGTCGCAAATGCCCTTGGTGGTCATGGCGTATGGGTGGATGATGCTGAGGGTTTAAAACGTGAAGCAAAAGCAGGCTTTGAGCGTGATACATTCACACTCCTTGCTTGTCGTATTGGCCGCAAATCATATGATGGAAAATTCTAAATCTACCTGACCGCCTCATCCGCTATTTTAGCAAAAATCGTGTCCAACTCTTTTGCAAGCGCTTTCAGCGCATCGCCGCCATCTTCAAAGTAAGGTGAGAAAACCGTTGTCGGTGTCTTATAGGACAGTGTTGCGTTTTTATCCGTTCCTTCAGTCACGTAGTAGCGGATGGGTGCTTCAATACCTGCCGCCAGACTTGCCTCCAGCATGCGGATGGCGAAGTCATTTCGGTATACACCAACAATCCGATTGCCCGGAATAGTAATACCCCTGCCTTTAGCACCTGCTGAGGCACTGGCGCTTGTGACCCGCAACATGCCATTGGCCTTAATGGCTGCGTTTAATCGAGCATTCAAATCCTTGAAAGTCATTTTGGTTTTATGCGTCACCCAACCTTCACGTGCCAGAGACGTTTTCGCTTCAACAGTCTGCGTGATAAGAGGCGAACCTGACGCAAGAACACTCATGCCCAAAACAAAAGCCAAAAATAATCTTTTCATGATTTTCTCCAAACCTAAAGTGTCTCAAATCTGCATTCGTCGTTTCAACATCACCGCAAGTGAACTGCCGATAAAAGCCATCACCGCCCAAACCCACCCGTGAACGCTGCCTGAAACCAAACCGCCCAGATAAGCACCGATGTTACAGCCGTAAGCCAGACGTGCGCCATAGCCCATGAGCAAGCCACCTAGAATTGCGGTGCTGATTTCAACGCGCGACAAAGAAAAAATCGGTCGCCATTTGGAAGCCAGCCCCGCTGCCGCAAGTGCCCCCGCGATAATGCCAAAATTCATAACGGAGGTCGTATCCTTGAAAACACTGTTTTCGACAGCATTGGCCTTCCAACCTGTCCAGAAAGGCCAGCTTAAAACATCAACGCCAATCGCATTGGCGCCCTTAGCGCCCCATAGGGCAAAAGCCCAAGTAACGCCCCATGGCCGCCCCACAACAACAAGTGTCAAAATTCCAACGATTGCCAAAGCAACGGCCCCCGCCAGCGGAGACCACGGACCTGTAATAAAACTCTCTGTTTTGCGGGGCGGTTCAAGGTCGCCATGTTTACGCTTTTCATACCACACACTCCAAAGCGCGATGGCACCCAGCATGCATGCCAAAACGAGGAATGCCCAGAACGGTCCCAAATTATTAATCATGCCGTAGCTGAATTTGTCCCCAATACCAAAAGTCTCTTGCACGGCTTTGGGGAAAGCTATTGAATTCCACCAACCCAGGTGCATCGTGCCAAACACAGAACCGATCACAAAAAACAAAAGTGTGATGCACATGCGCGTCGAACCACCACCCACGACAAAAAGCGTTCCCGACCCACAACCACCGCCAAACTGCATGCCGAATCCAAAAATAAAAGACCCAAACAACATGCCCATACTAACTGGCAGGATAAAGCCCCGTGCATCCGTATAGGCAATCAATGGGAATGAAATCGCGCAGGTTAGAACAATCAATAAAAACTGATACCGCAGGCCTACGCCACGGCCTTCGGCAAATATCCTGCGCCATGCTGCGGTAAAACCAAAAGAGGCATGATACAGCGCAAAGCCTGCAAGCCCACCGATTAAAACTGCCAGAGCTTGTTTTTGCCCTGCAATATTGCCCGCAATAATAACCAATGCACAAAGCGCCAAGGCTGCCCCAATAACCGGTAAATTCTGCGGTTGTTTAGGAATTGGGACTGTTTCAACGCTCATTGGACTTTCCAGTTTCATTCAGAATTCGTTCAGTCAAAATAGTGCAAACCTGCGCTTTGATAAACGTAATTCTTGTATGACATGACTTTAATCATACAGGTGTGAACAGCAAGCTTACCCTGCTCACATTTGTTTGAACGGCTGCAACCAGATGTTACTTCTCAAGAATTTCAAAATAACATATTCAATTAAATTGAACATGTTCAAAGCAGTTTAGTCGTTCACGGAGTTATTTATGTTAAAGCAGGATGTTTATGGATGCGATGTAACCGTCTCCGATACCAAAGCTTTGCTTGCATGGAACAAGACCGTGCACGGCTTTCTTGCGCATTCAGCCGCAACTGGCGTGGCGCTGGGTGAAACGCTTGAGCTTGAACCACAATTTGCCCTCGCCCAATCCTGCAAGGGACTATTCAGCCTCTTGTTGGGTCGTAAAGAATTAAACGAAGTTGCCGTGGAAGCCTTTGCCTCGGCAAAAGCCAGTGACAAACAAAATCCGGTTTCTGATCGGGAGCGACACTTCATCAATGCGCTTGGCTCTTGGTTGCAAGGCAGCCTGCGCGGCGCGATATCGGAAATGGAAGCTGTTCTGGCAAAATGGCCGCATGATGCGCTTGCCATGAAACTTAGCCACGCAATTCTATTCATGCTGGGCGACAGTAAGGGTATGCGCACATCCCTTGAACACATTCAAAACGCTTATAAAGGTCACGCAGCAGAAGGCTATTTCAACGGTTGTTATTCATTCACCTTGGAAGAAACGGGTGACTACACTCGAGCAGAACACCATGGCCGCAGAGCGCTTCAGCTCGCGCCTGATGACGCTTGGGGCTTACACGCGATTACCCATATTTTCGACATGACAGGCCGCGCGAAAGAAGGGCTTGAATGGATTGAAGGCAAGGAAGCTGCCTGGCAGCACTGTAACAATTTTCGCTACCACGTGTGGTGGCACATCGCCTTGATGCATTTGGATTTAGGCAATTATGACAAAGTATTGGAGTTGTATGATGAAGACATCAGAAAAGACAAGACAGACGACTATCGTGATATATCGAACGCAACTTCTGTTCTGCTTCGCTTAGAATTTGAAGGCGTCGATGTTGGCGACCGCTGGCAGGAATTATCCGATTTGGCCAGCAAACGCACTGACGACAATTGCGTCGCCTTTGCAGACTTGCATTACATGATGGCCTTTTGCGGTAATTTTGACGAAAAACCTGCAACAGAACTTTTGCTAAACATGCAATCTGCAGAAACGCGTCATCATAACGATCTGGCTAAGATTATTCACAAACCGGGCGTACTCGCCGCAACGGGTCTTGAAGCGTTTCGCGATCAAAATTTTACCCTGGCCCATGATTGCCTGACAAAGGCTCGCCCGAGCCTGCAAGCCATCGGCGGAAGCCACGCCCAGCGCGATGTTTTTGAACGCTTGGCCATTGAAGCAGCTCTGCGTGGTAACTTGTTCACAGAAGCGAAACATCTCCTACAAGAACGTGATTTGCATCGCGGTCACAAGGACGGCTATTCAAAAAGCCGTTGGAGAGCATTAGAGGCCAATGCTTATGGCGGCGCACAGCAAATTGCAGGTGTTGCGGCTAAGAACATAGCCTGATATGAGCTTTTTGACTTAATATTATCAGACCTTGAAACCTTTCAAGGCTCATGGGCATAACATTTTGAACCAGACAGAAACCACGTCTCAACCCATCCCTAAAAAACGTGACCCCCGCCTCGATTTCTTTCGCGGCATTGGCATGTTTATCATCTTCATGGCGCATATGCCGGGTAACTGGTTCACGCTTTATATCCCTGCACGCTTTGGGTTTTCAGACGCAACGGAAATCTTCGTTTTCTGTTCGGGCATGGCCTCAGCCATTGCCTTTGGTAAGCTGTTTGAAAACACCGGCTGGGTCATGGGAGCTGTACGCATCATACACCGAATTTGGCAGGTTTACTGGGCGCATATCGGATTGTTTTTCGTAACCTTGCTGCTGGTCGTATGGCAAACGCATGTGGCTGCAACCGGTGCGCTTTGCGACTATAATGCGGAAAGATTTTGCATAACCGATCCGGCCATTGGCAATGAGCCTTGGAACTATATTGGACGTCTCAACATCATTCACCTGTTGCAGTCAACCAATGGGCTCGACGGGATTGCAGGCACTAGCCCCGCACAAAACTTCGCAGGCATCATGACACTGACATGGGTACCGAACCTGTTTGATATTCTGCCGATGTATATCGTTATTCTGGCACTGATCCCGATTGTCATGGGTTTGCAAAAACTCATCAATAAATATGCCGCCATGGGTTTCGTGGTATTGCTATGGCTGCTCGCACAAGACGGGGTAGCAGCTTTTCTTGGACTGGATGTATTCTTCGGCAGTCTATTCGGCATAAAACCAGGCGGCATCAACTTCCCTGCTGAACCTTGGTCACAGAGAGCCTGGTTCTTTAATCCATTTGGCTGGCAACTTGTCTTCTTTACAGGCTTTTCATTCATGATGGGCTGGCTACCAAGACCACCGATTAAATGGTCGCTGGTTATCATCGCTGCGCTCATCGTCTTGTTCTATGTCCCCTTCTCGTTCTGGGGGATTTACAATCAGGTCGACAACGTTGTCCTTTCACAAGAAGCTGGCCGATCCCTGTTTGGCGTTGCAACCCTTTCAGAACTCATCTGTGAACCGTTTTACGAACAATATAAGGACCTTGAACCGTTCTCAATCTTCCAGGCCTTCCGCATCAACTATTGGGAGTTTATGGAAAAAAGCGACGTCGGCATCCTGCGCTTCATGCACTTCCTATTCCTGGCTTATGTGTTCTGGGCACTGGCTGGCGAAGGCGGAAAGAACCTTGATTTCAAAAACATCATCGGCCGCAACTTCGTAAAAGTCGTACACAAGGTAGGCCAGCAATCGCTCGCCATCTTCCTGACCAGCATCGTGCTATCCCGCTTCTGCGGTTTCATCATCGACATCATAGGCAAAAGCTGGCCGAAGATGATTTTGGTAAACGGCACAGGAATTATCGTCCTGATATTGGTCGCCTATGGCGTGGCATGGATTAAGAAATCGCCATGGAAGCAACCAAAGCAGGTGCGTGTGACTGGGATGTAATTTCTTAATCCGCACACTGCAATTGGCTGATAATGACGGCGGTCATCCACACTTTAATTCTGAATTTTTTATACAAATGAAGCTAATATTAGTTCGCTTTAAGTTCGAATCTTGATTGAAACCTCTAATCAAGACGCAAACCTTTTCATCACATCATTTATCTCACAGCAATGTGATATTGACAATTCAAGAATATACAATTAACTAAATCTACCTACTAGTAGGTTGTTTATTGTTATTGGAGAAAATTATGAAAATTTATGATGTTGAAGGTTTTCCTAACCCAGCACGTGTACGAATTGCTTTGGCTGAAAAAGGTGCGACTGATAAAGTTGAATTTGTCCCTGTGGACGTTATGAGCGGAGAACACCGGTCAGAAGCTTTCAAAGCTAAGAACCCAGACGCAACAGTTCCTTGTCTAGAACTACCTGATGGTAGCCACATTGCACAATGTACTGCGATTACAGAGTTTATAGATGGTCATTTTGATGGTCCTTCCCTGACAGGTAATACACCAAAAGAAAGAGCTCAAATTTCCATGATGAATCTAAGAGTGGAAAATGGTCTTTTGAATGCAGTGGGCGCTTATTTCCACCACGCGACACCTGGTCTGGGTCCTGATCTTGAGACTTATCAATGTAATGAATGGGGTAATAAACAAAAAGATGTTGCAGGCCAAACAATGAAGTATCTCGATGAAGTCCTTGCAGAAAATGAATTTATCGCAGGATCTGAATTCTCGGTCGCAGACATCACAGCATTCGCTGGACTTGCTTTTGCAGATTTCGCCAAAGTCGAGATCCCAAAATCTTTTTCCAATCTGAATGCCTGGCGTACAAAAGTTGCTGCGCGCCCAAGTATTGCGGGTTAAAGCGTAATCTCACATAATTTGAAAGGGTCAATAATGGAACTGAATTCTAATTTTAAAGAACGTGTGGTTATTCAGTCTGACCAGCTTGAGTGGGATGCTTCACCTATGCCGGGGGTGGAGCGCCGCATGCTGGACAGAATTGGTAGTGAAGTAGCACGAGCCACTACAATTGTACGCTATGAAGCAGGTAGCAAATTCTCCGAACATACTCATACTGGTGGAGAGGAGTTCATTGTTCTTGATGGTGTATTTCAGGACGAGCACGGCGACTTTCCCAAGGGAACCTATGTCCGAAACCCGCCAACTACCTCTCACACACCAAGGTCTCAGCAAGGTTGTACGATCTTTGTTAAGCTATGGCAATTTGACATGAATGATCGCAACCAGTTCAGTAAAAATATGGCTAGTGAGTTAGGTGCAACGATAAACGGTGTTGCAACAGCTCATCTCCATCATGATGAACGTGAAAAGGTAACATATAGTCAGCTTGAAAGCGGAGCTACCTTCACAAACGAGGATGAAGGCGGCATTGAAATATTGGTTATCAGCGGTTCAATAATTGAAGATGACATTAGAATGAATAAAGGTGCTTGGTTACGGTTACCAGAAGGAGAACACCTTCGTGTTAAAGCTGGTGAATCAGGTGCAACTGTTTGGATCAAGACTGGCCATTTACCATACGCAAAACCACCAGCAATTTAATTTTTAGCTGTCTAATGTATTGAACGTCATTGAACATAATTATCTGCTTGCTGAAATTGCATCACAAATTTGTGGACATAACAAAGGGGATTTGGAATCAAGAGAAAATGGATTAAATATAGATAACGTGAAAATCACAAGGAATCCAAATGCCGAACGATACGAAAACAGCACTCTTGGATTCTGCTGAACGAGCTGCACGAACACTTGGTTTCAATGGCTTTAGCTATTCTGATTTAGCTGAAGATGTTGGCATCCGAAAAGCGAGCATACATCATCATTTTCCCAGCAAGGCAGCATTATCAATAGCACTTATGGAACGATATTATCAAAGCTTAGAATCTGCTTGCGCCAAAATTGACTTGGAACATGACACAGGCAGCACGCGCCTTGCAGCCTTAATAAACACGTATTACGGAGCATTAGATGATGGGCAAAGCTTATGTTTATGCGTCTCATTTTCTACCAGTACTGAAAGCTTGCCAAGCGAAGTAATAGATCAAATGAGTCGCTTTAGATCTATGATGCTTAATTGGCTGAGCGCTGTATTTTTACTTGGCAAAGAAGATGGAACGATTGAAAATGTTGCTGACCCAGCTTTAGAGGCTTCTGCTACACTGCCAATGATAGAAGGTGCTCAATTGGCTGCACGAACAGAAAAAAATCCGCAATTATTTGACAGTGCCATGAAGCTTCTATTGAGCAGGTTACATTAAGCGGCCATTCCACATCAAGGCACCAGCATCACCTTGCCTGTATTCATCTTGCCCAAAGCCTCAGGCAATTTTGCATGCGCGTCTTTTAGACTAATCACCTCCGCCACATCCGTTTGCCAACTACCCGATGCATACATCTGCTGAACTTTCATGCCTGCTTGCATCAGCTTGTCTGGCGCGGTTTCTTTCATCCATTTGGTCAGCCAAGAGCCTTCGATGTTTTTATCCATGAAGATGAACTGCCCCATGTTTGCAATGGCTGGATTATCTGGCGATAGCTTGCCATAGACCACCCAGCGTGAATGCGATGGCATGGCGGTGAAGATATCCGATGAAGTTTGGTCCGCCACCGCATCCAGCATGACGCGGGGTTTGTGCTCTTTAATGAGCGCCTGCATCTGACTTTCAAAATCATCAGCCTTGCAATTTAAAACATGCGTTGATCCATAGTCTTTCAAGCGCTCCACATGTTCATCACGGCGCACGATGGAGATAACCTTTGTGCCCTCCTCCTTCGCCAGTCCTGCAATCAACTTGCAAAGCTGACTGGCAGCTGCGGTCATGATAAAGCATGCATTGCCATTTTCCTTGGCCAGTTCATACATGGCAATCGCGGTGAGAGGATTAACCAGCAGCGCTGCCGCATCTTCGTCCCGTACCTGGTCGATCACCGGCACACACATGGAGACTTCAGAGATTGCGTAATCCGCCCAAGCGCCAGAAGCAGAACCAAAGAAACCAACACGCTTGCCTACCAAGCCTTCACCACCCTTGCCAGCCTTCACCACTTCACCCACCGCTTCAAACCCAGCAGGCACACCCTTGCGACGCGGCACACCATATTCACCCTTGATAAAGTGCATATCAGACGGGTTCACACTCGCCATAATGGTACGAATAAGAACCTGCCCATCTTGCGGCTCAGGCACATCAAGTTCGACATAATCCAGATAAGGCTCAAGCGAAGTAATCGCAGGCCCTTCGCTCGTTCCGGAAAAGCCATCATCTTTTAAAACAAGGCCATGCATTTTGGTTGGTATAGACATTTGATTTCCTTATGGAACGAGAACAACTTTACCGCGCGCTTTGCGGTCATGAATGTGATTGAGCGCTTCGGCTGCTTCTTCGAGTTTGAACTTCTTTTCAACCAGAGGCTTGATCGTGCCTGATGTGTACCAGCCAAAAAGCTCTTTCATGTTTTCAGCGTAAACCTCAGGCTCTTTCTTGGTGAAGGTTCCCCAGAAAACACCAACCACGCTATAACCCTTGACCAGTGCCAGATTGACAGGAAACTTTGGAATATCCCCATCAGCAAATCCGATGACGAGCAAACGACCATTCCAGTTTATTGCGCGGGAGCACGCATGAAAGACATCACCGCCAACCACATCAAAAACAACGTCTGCGCCCTTGCCATCCGTGGCCGCTTTTAAGTCATCCTTGAGATTGTCATAGCCAAGCGTGATATCCACACCATTCTCTTCGCAAATCTTGCGCTTTTCATCGCTAGAAGCAATCGCAATCACCTTTGCTCCCATCGCCTTGCCAATTTGCACGGCGGCCAGACCTGTCAGACCAGAAGCGCCGGTGACTGCAAGCGTCTCACCTGGCTTCAATGCTCCACGCTGTTTAAGCGCGTGATGCGCTGTTCCGTAACCACACATCAGTGCCGTAATTTCACTCGCATCCGCATCTTTTGGAATTGGCATAACCATTGATTTATGAACTTTCACCTTCTCGGCAAAAGCACCAATCATGCAAACGGAAGCCACACGGTCACCCACGTTAAAGCCTGAATTTTCACCTGCATCAGATATTGTTCCAGCGAGTTCCATACCCGGCACAAAAGGCGTTGGCGGCTTGACCTGATAAAGACCCTGAACCAAAAGCCCATCGGGAAAATTGACCCCAATCGCTTCGGCCTCAATCACCACTTCATTGGCATTGGGTTGAGGGTCTTCCATCTCCTGAACTTCAAGATCATTAATCGGGCCAAATTCCTTG
>CALFBU010000149.1 GCA_937951455.1 uncultured Rhizobiaceae group bacterium | reverse complement strand
CGAAGATTTCTTCTTTCATATCTTCAATGCCGTTTACTGCAATCACAGTAGGTGCAACGAAAGTGCCCTGCTCTGGCGCATCCAATTGCTTGATAAGACGCCCGTCACTTTTTGCTACTTCGATATAAGCATTAATGCGCGCCTTAGCGCCCTCATCAATGATTGGCCCGACGTCTGTTTTAAGATCAGATGGATCGCCGACATGCAATTGATCCATCGCGCCAAACAGCATGGTTTTGAAAACATCCGCGACATCCTTTTGCAAATACAAACACCGGAGCGCGCTGCATCTTTGTCCTGCAGATTGGAATGCTGAAGCCACAATATCACGCACCGCTTGTTCCGGCAGTGCCGTACTATCGATAATCATGGCGTTCAACCCACCTGTCTCTGCAATTAAAGGTGCAGAAGGTTCAAGGTTTTCAGCCATAGAACGATTGATAATCTGTGCTGTTGCCGTTGAACCGGTAAAAGCAACGCCATTGATTTTTGGGTTCGAAGTCATGGCCGAACCCACCTCGGCGCCCGTGCCTGCCAACAGTTGCAAAACACTTTTCGGAACGCCAGCCTTGTGCAAAAGACCGACGGCGTAATTCGCAATCAAGGGCGTCGTCTCGGCAGGTTTTGCCAAGACACCATTACCAGCCGCTAATGCTGCTGCAATCTGACCTGTAAAAATAGCCAAGGGAAAATTCCACGGCGCAATACAAGTAAAAATACCCGATGGATTATTTGGGTATTTCTCACCCTCGTCGGCGTAAAATCGCAAGAAATCTACAGCTTCGCGCAATTCACCAACGCAGTCATTAATGGTTTTACCAGCTTCGCGAATGAGCAATGCGAAAATTTCACTGGCATTGTCTTCATACAAATCAGCCGCCTTGCGTAACACGTCTCCGCGTTCTTTGGGCGTTGCCTTTTCCCAAGACTTTGATTTTTTCGCTGCCATTTGCGTATCACTAGCAGTCGCCTGCTGGATCGCTCCAACAACCTCTCCAGTAGCTGGATTTGTCACATCAAGCACGTCGCCAGATCCCGTTTTAGCTTTCCATTTCTTCGACTGGAATTTGGCAATCTCACTGGCTAAAGTTTCGACAGTAGCCGGATCTTCCAGATCAAAGCCTTTGGAGTTTTCACGTTCAGGGTGAAATAACTCAGACGGCTTCAAGACGACCGAATTATCATTGGCGCCAATCTTGTCGAACGGGTCACTTGCAACCACACTAGGCGGGATGGTTTCATCAACAATCTGGTTTACAAACGAACTGTTGGCACCATTTTCAAGAAGACGGCGCACCAGATAGGCAAGTAAATCCTTGTGCGCACCCACAGGCGCATAAATGCGGCAACGCGTTCCCTGACGTTCAAACACCGTCTCATGCAAGGCCTCGCCCATGCCGTGCAAGCGCTGGAACTCAAACTTTGACTTGTCGTCCGCCATTTCCAAAATACTGGCAACCGTATGTGCATTATGCGTGGCAAATTGCGGGTAAATTCGATCCGTCATTTCCAATAGCATTTTGGCACAACAAATGTAACTGACATCAGTGGCAGTCTTTTGCGTAAAGACGGGAAATTCCTCAAAGCCTTCAACCTGTGCGTGTTTGATTTCCGTATCCCAATAGGCGCCCTTAACAAGGCGAACCATGACTTTGCGATCAAGCCTTTCGGCTAAGTCATAAATCCATTTTAGAACGTAAGGCGCACGGCGGTTATACGCTTGAACAACCACACCGAAGCCATCCCATCCTTTAAGATCAGGGTTCGACAAAACCGCCTCAATCACATCAAGTGACAAATCAAGCCTGCCCGCTTCTTCCGCATCGACATTCAAGCCAATGCCAGCAGATTTTGCCAGAATGGCAAGCGAGGTTGCACGCGGCACAAGCTCGTCCATGACGCGCTGTTTGTTCAAGGTTTCATAACGTGGGTGTAGCGCTGAGAGTTTTATGGAGATACCAGGGTTCTCACGAATATCATCCGACAGTTTTGCCTTGGCTATTTCTGTAATCGAATCTGAATAAGACAGGAAATATCGCTGCGCATCATGCTTGGTACAAGCCGCCTCACCCAGCATGTCATAGGAATATGTAAAGCCTTTTTTCTCTTGCCCACCTGCCCGCTTCATTGCTTTTTCGATGGTCTCGCCCAGAACAAATTGTTGGCCAAGAACTTTCATCAAACGCGTTACCGCTTCGCGAATGACAGGCTCGCCAACACGCTTGATGACGCTATGAAGGATTGATGCCATGCCTGAATTCTTTTCATCATCGAGCACTTTCCCGGTTACAAACAAGGCCCACGTTGAGGCATTGACCAGTGATGAATGCGATTTCCCAAGGTGTTTGCCCCATTCGCTGGGTGCAATTTTGTCTTCAATCAGCGCATCAATCGTTTCATCATCAGGAACACGCAACAGCGCTTCCGCAAGACACATCAGCGCGACACCTTCATCTGTCGACAGACCGTATTCACTGAGAAACAATTCCATCATGCCCGTATCGTCACGTTCGCGAATGCGCTCAACCAGCTCTATGCCACGCTCTGATATGCGTTCACGCAGATTTTTATCGATGGATGCCTCAGAAATTAAAGCCTCCAAAGCGACCATTTCATCAACTGACTTAGCTGATCTAAATTCTGCGCGAAGCTGTTCCATGCCCATTCTCCAAA
>CALFBU010000148.1 GCA_937951455.1 uncultured Rhizobiaceae group bacterium | reverse complement strand
CCTCAACATGAAATTTGAGGGCGTCATCGACCATACGCTGACCGTAACCCTAAAAGCACCAGCAAGCTTTGCTGATCAAGACGGCGAACATACGCACACTGGTTTTACAACACTCTTTCTGGATACGGTCATGGGATCTTGTGTGTTGGGCGAAATAACTAATCCGCAATCCATCGCCACCATCAAGCTCACAACCAATCACATTGAACGCCCAAAAATCGGCGAGCACTTGGCATGCGAAGCCACCTTTGAGCAAGAAGCGAATGAAATTGCCTACGTCAGCGGAAGAGTTTTCACAAGCACTGAAAAAGGCGATGGAAAAAAACTGATTGCCACCGCCATCGGCACTTTTATGGTGGGCACTGCCACCAAGTCGATCCGAGAAAAAGTATGAGCCTTTTCCAAACAGAAATTGCCAACTGGCTGCAAATCAAACCGCTGGATGAAGAAGGCGTTTATCATCTGACCTTCACCGACCACCACATCGGCAACGTCTGGATCAGATCCATCCACGGCGGCGTTTCCGCATCAACAGTCGAACTCTGCGCAGAAGCCGAAACCCGAAAGCTTTTGGAAGCAAATCAAGACACACTGGTCACAACCAGCACAATAGACTATCTCCGCATCACTAAAGATACAGACATCTACGCCAGAGCCACCATCGTGCGAAAAAGCAGACGGCTGTCGATTGTCGATGTGGTGTGTTGGCAGGATGATGAGCAAGTGCCAGTGGCACGGGGGACGGTGACCTTGAAGGTGGGGTGAGAGATAAAGTCTGCCTAATGCGAAATTTTTGTTCTTGTTGCGCCCTTCACAAGGTAGAATTTTCAATTACCATTCAATCTTGAAGGGAATAGGAAATGGCAGAGAATTCTGATACTGAAGGCATGAGCAAGGAGTGGAATTACCATCCTGAATTGCCGCTGGCTGACCCTTCGATTTTCAATTGGCCACCAAGACCCGGGTTATTAATCCGCTGGTTTGCGCACAATTGGCTCACCCTTAGCGAGCGTATGATGATGGTTGTTCTGGCTGTTGCACTTTGGCTGTTTGCCTATCCATCGCTTGAGACCAGTTCGACCTTTGCTCTTGGCTGGATCTTTCAAATTTGGGTTATAAATATAGCTCTAATGCTCACAATTGCTGGTGGTCTTCATTGGTATTTCTACATCAAGAAAAGACAAGGCAAACAGCTTAAATTTGACCATCGTGATCAAGCCAAAGGCAACCGGCTTTGGAACTTTGCTAATCAAGTGCATGACAATATGTTCTGGTCACTTACTAGTGGCGTAGGGCAGTTGACGGCATTTCAGGCGCTCACCATGTGGCTAATGGGAAATGGTTATATCCCAACAATAACTCCTAGTGAAAATTCAATCTGGTTTGTGCTTGCGTTGATCCTCTTGCCAATCTGGTCAGCTTTCCATTTTTACTGGGTACATCGTCTGTTGCATGTTCCGTTTTTCTACAAACATTTCCATATCTTGCACCATCGCAATGTAAACATTGGCCCCTGGTCTGGTTTTTCCATGCATCCGGTTGAGCATTTCCTGTATCTCTCCACACTTTGCATTCACTGGATTGTGCCATCGCATCCGATACATCTATTTTTCCATGTGATCTATCAAGGACCAGGCGCTGCGATGACCCATACAGGCTACGAAGACTTACTCATCAAAGACAAGCCACGCTTGGCGCTAGGCACGTTTTATCACCAGCTGCACCATCGTTACTATGAATGTAATTATGGCAATCAGGAAATGCCTTGGGATCGTTGGTTTGGAACCTTCCATGATGGTTCACAGCGTGGGACGCAGGCAACCAAGGAACGCCGCCGTAAAATGTTTCAGACTTAACCCCCAACCCCCGCCTCCCAGCCAAGCATCGCACGTTTTCTGGTTAGGCCCCAATGATAACCCGTCAGCGCGCCTGATTTTCCTAGCGCTCTGTGACACGGCACGACAAAGGAAATCGGATTACGCCCGACCGCTGCACCGACAGCGCGGACGGCTTTTGGATTATCGATTGCTTCTGCAATGTCGGAGTAGGTTTTGGCGCGGCCAAGCGGAATCCCTAGCAGCGTGTCCCATACGCGGATTTGAAAGTCTGTGCCGATCAACGTGACACGCAAGGGCGTATCAGGCGACCAGTTTTGCGGATCAAAAATGCGCTTTGCCATGTCACGCGTCAAAGCAACATTTTCACTGTAACGAGCGTTTGGCCAACGGCTTTTCATGTCATCAAGGGCAAGCGCCTCTTCGCCCGCATCACAAAACGCAAGACCAACAAGAGACGCTCCCTCTCTTCCCCCCTCACCCTGAGCCTGTCGAAGGGTCATAACCAATGCTTGCCCGAATGGACATTGATGAAACCCGTACTCTAAGTTGAGGCCACCCCCACGCGCTTTCCAGACGCCCGGCGACATCGCTTCATGTGTCACGAACAAATCATGCAGGCGCGAAGGGGAAGACAGTCCGAGTTCAAAACTTGCGTCCAGTATCGGCAAGTCTTCATCACGTAATAATCGCTTGGCATGATCGAGCGTCACAGCCTGACTAAAAGCCTTTGGCGAAATGCCAGCCCAACGCGTGAACAGTTTCTGCGTTGCCGTTTCGCCAAGCCCAAGATGAGAGGCTAATTCTGCCAAGGAAGGCTGGTCTTGCCAGCGCAGGGATAAAAATTCCACGGCCTTTCGAATGATGGCATAATCACCATCAAGCTCTTCATTCGCTTCAAGGATGTGCCTACCATAGCGAAGGGCTTTTGGAGAGTGTAGATCGTGTTTCATGAAAGCAGATTAGAACGCAGCGAAAAAATCCGCCACCCGAAACTTGCTCTATATCTTTACACGCCCCAAGGCATTTTTAAATTCATATGCAAAACTCTCGCGGTCGTCCGGATTTAGGAACGCACCAATCGGCAAACTAAACTCTTTAGTACTCAATCGCATCGACGTAATGCCGATCTCATCGTGGCGGTCCACTTCAAAGCGTGTCCAGAAAGGATTGAATGTGTGCGTTTCTATGCGGCCACTGGGTGCAAATTTCTGAATTTTCACTTCATCACGCGCAACCGAAATCACTTCCCGCGCCTTGGCAGAACGATAATTCATGTGAAATGCGAACCAGATGATCAGCACATCAAGCCCCATGGCAACAAAAACCGGCCAGGCTCCCATAACCAGAAACATCATGCCGGAAATAAAACAGGTAACGCCAATAAATCCAATCAGCAGAATAAACCCATTGCGCCCAAGTGAACGATGCGGGGTCAATTCTGCAATAAATTCTGGTTTGGTTTCTTGTTTCATAGCGTGTAACTTAGCCTTAAATCATGACATGAACAGGAACAAAAAAGTCGCATGGCAATAAAATCAAAAACAAAGCCGAAAAAGAAGCGTCTGCCACGCAGCAAATATAACAGGAAAGAACTGACGGAAATCTTCTCCCGGTTTCAAAAATTGCGCCCGGAACCCAAGGGCGAGTTGATGCATGTAAACCCCTACACATTGGTTGTTGCCGTCGCACTTTCTGCACAGGCGACCGATATTGGCGTCAATCGCGCTACCAAAGAATTGTTCAAGGTGGCTGACACACCAGAAAAGATGCTCGCCTTGGGTGAGGCAAAGGTTGGCGAATACATCAAGACCATCGGCCTATGGCGAAACAAGGCCAAAAACGTCATCGCGCTTTCACAAATGCTGGTGGATGAGTTTAACAGTGTTGTACCACAAACCAGAGAAGAGCTAGTACGCCTGCCAGGCGTTGGGCGCAAAACCGCAAACGTGGTCATGTCCATGGCCTTTGGTATTCCAACCATGGCAGTGGATACACACATCCTTCGAATTGGTATGCGCATGGGTCTGGCACCAGCAAAAACGCCTGATGATGTCGAAGCAATTTTGATGCGCATTATTCCGGAAGAGTTTCTCTACCACGCCCATCACTGGCTTATTTTGCACGGGCGCTATATGTGCGTTGCCAGAAAACCGAAGTGCGAAGCTTGCATCATTGCAGACCTGTGCAAATCAAAGGTAAAAACCTGCGATGTTCCCGCACCCATTGTCCCAATCTTGGATCAGGAGATACCGATATGATTTTTCATGGCATGAACTATTTAGCCGTCATTCTGGCCGCCATCGCAGGCATGATGGCAGGCGCTGCATGGTATGGCGCACTGGCCAAACCCTGGATGAAAGCAGTTGGCATGACTGAGGAACCGCAGCAAAGCCCGAAGATTTACATCGTAGCGCTGATCTCACAATTGCTAATCGCCTATATTCTTGCGGGCCTGATCGGACACATCGGAACCTACACCATCTGGGGTGGTGTACTCTCAGCCCTCTTCTGCTGGGCAGGCTTCACACTAGCACCGATGATGACCAACCACCGTTTTCAAGGCAACGGCTGGGACTTAACCACCATTGATGCAGGTTATTGGCTCGTCGTCTTCGCCCTACATGGCGCAATTATTGGCTGGATGGGAATTTAAGCTTGTTTGCGAAAAAGAAACTGAAGTTTGAGGCACTTCCCTTACCTGACCGTACTGAATTCAGTAATCATGAAATGCGCGAAGCAGCACTTGCCTTTTACCAGACCATGCGAACGCGACATTCAATCCGCGATTTTGCGTCCACTGACGTGCCGCAAGAAATTATTGAAAATTGCATACGCACAGCTGGCTCTGCCCCTTCTGGCGCGAACCATCAGCCCTGGCATTTTGTGGCTATTCGCAATCCGGATGTGAAAGCAGAAATTCGTAAAGCGGCCGAAAAAGAAGAAGAGGCCTTTTACGCGGGCGGCGGGGGTGGTGAATGGATCAAGGCGCTGGAACCTATCGGCACAGGCCCTGAAAAACCACATCTGGAAATTGCACCGTGGCTCATCGTGATCTTTGCACAACGCTATGGCGAATTTGACGATGGCACCAAGTATAAAAATTATTACGTTAATGAAAGTGTGGGCATTGCAACCGGCTTTCTGATTGCCGCACTTCACCATGCAGGCCTATCAACGCTTACGCATACGCCTAATCCGATGAAGTTTTTAAATGAACTTTTGGAACGACCTAAGTCAGAAAAACCGGTGATGATTTTGGCAGTGGGTCATCCATCAGATGAAGCAACCGTTCCAGCAGTCGCGAAAATGAAAAAGCCGCTTGAAGAGATTTTAACTGTGATTTAACTCAGCAACCCCACAAACATCGCACCCAACGCAATGACATGAATGAGCATGATGGCGCGGTCATTCCACATCACGCCAACTGCAAACCAACCAAGAAGCCCGACGAGAAACAGATAGATGTTAAGCGGCGTGTAGCCAAATGCTGTTGCCGTGTAGCCCAGAATTTGGATGATTGACGCCACCCATTTGATTGCGAAAGCAAGATTGCCGCGACTAATGCTGAAAGTTTGAATGGATAAGGCTGACATGATTAGTACTCGTCTTTAAAACTGCGTGTATTTTTTATGTGCGGGTAAACCAGCCCCAAAATTCTTTAAGTGCGATGGCGCGTTCTTCTGGCGCTCTTTTCAAACCCTCTTCCATACGACGGGTAAAATCTGGCGTGCCATAATGAGGAAAATTGCGAGCAATAAAGCGGTTTCTTGTGTTTGACTGTGTCATTTATTTATTCCTTTTGTTTCGTTGAATTCAAAATAACTATTAGACATACAAAGAACAAACGCGTAATCCTTAAGCTTCAGTTCAAATAATTTTAAGTGAAGCCATGCGAAAGATCCCTCCCGTGAATGCAATCCGCGCTTTTGAAGCAGCGTGTCGCCACATGCAGTTTCAATTGGCAGCAGAAGAATTGGGCATCACGCCATCGGCACTTTCCTATCAAATACGCCAGCTGGAGGAGCATCTCAGTCTCAAGCTCTTCAAGCGCCTCAACCGAGCAGTCGAACTCACCAAGGAAGGCCGCATCCTTTCAGCAGGTGTGATTGAATCTTTTGAGAAACTGGAAGAAACCTTTGCCCTGCTGCAATCCGATGAAAATGATAACACTCTGGTGGTGAGTACTGGCCCTGCATTCTCCGCCAAATGGCTCGCACCAAGGCTTTACTCATACCTTGAACAAAACCCTGAAATCGATTTCAGATTATCCGCCAACTTGAAACTAACCGATTTTGAACGTGATGGCGTGGATGCGGTCATTCGATTTGGCGGTGGTGATTATCCTGATCTGTTTACAGAAGCATTATTTCAGGAAATCTCAACGCCATTGATCTCGCCCAAACTCTTTGAGGAAACTGGTGGTAAGGCAGACGAGACATTGTTTACAAAAATCTCGCTTATCCATGATGAATCTCTTAAATTTTTGGATGGTGGCCAATGGGGAACCTGGCTTGAAGCGATGAATTATAAAACCATCAATCCAGATAAAGGTGCGCATTTTAATCACGCAGACCACTGCATCGAAGCCGCGGTCGATGGCGGTGGCATCGTTATGGGTCGGCTTGGATTTGCTTTCCGCGAAATAAACGCAGGCCGCTTAATCGCCCCGTTCAAACAAGCCATCAGCGCAAAAGGAGGCTTTTACTTCTGCTGCCCACACGAAGCACTGGAGAAAGAAAAAGTCTTGAATTTTCTTGCCTGGTTGCGCGATGAAGCAGCCGATCAGGCAGAGGCCATTGAGGCGTTTATGGAAGACAGGCTTTTATTAACATGATCCTTTTGATGGACGACGTTCAGAAGCAAATGATATGATCTAGTTCATCATGCCATATGAGGTCAGGTTAAATGATGCAAAGAATATCAAGCTGTGAGTGAGGCCAAGTTCAATTTGAAACAACAAACGAACCTATTCTTGTTGGTGTTTGTTATTGCGACGATTGCCAGGCAGGAAGCAAGATGATTGAGGCTCTGCCAAATGCTCCTCACGTTCTGGACGAAGATGATGGCTCATCTTATCTCACTTATCGCGATGATCATTTCAAATGTATCAGTGGCGAGGAACTGTTACTTAGCTATGAGGTTAAGGAAAAATCCAAAACAAAGAGATATGTTGCATCTTGCTGTAATTCAGCGATGTACCTTAAATTTTCTCCCGGTCATTGGGTTTCCACTTATCGCAACCGCTATAAAGGCAATTTGCCTCAAATTGAGATGAGAACCCAAATTCAATTCAGGCAATCGGAATTGCCTTTTCCAGACGAAGCACCAACTTATAAAAGTTTCCCGCTCTCTCTTTTTGCAAAACTGATCAAGTCAAGAATTGCCATGGCTTTTGGGCGTTAGCAAATTTACCAGGTTCTTCTTGGACCGGTATCAATATGGAAGAAATTCCCGCGTGGATAATAGCTATAGCCACCAACTTCCCACATGGATTTTAGATAATTTTTAATCTCATTCGGGCTGCCACCCTGGACAGAAAAATCTACCGCGCGGCATGTCAGATGATATGATTTTGGTTTACCACCCTTACGCTTGTTTTCCAGCGGCCAGCGGTGAGTTGAGTGCACTCTTACCGGGCCGAATTTATTGGCGACTTTTGTAATAGCAGACTTCAATTGCAAAGGCGTGCACCAGCTTGTGTCATTCCAGGTAATTTTAGCAGGCTTGAAAAAATTTACAAAGTCACTGCCCGCACAAGCGGACAATGCAAGCGGTAGAATTAAAACTGCAATTTTAAAACGGCGAAGATGAGCCATGGAAATTCCTACACAATACAAATGGAATGTTGAGACAATGGCGTAAATTCGTTAAAATTTTAACTATCTGAAATTAACCATAAGCGTTAATCAAATGGCTCAACGTAAAATTCGACATAGACCTATGGTTGAATAGACCTTTCATGTGTGGTCAGATTATAAAGACGCGAATTTGGAGCAAAATGCCTTTATTATTTCAAAGGCTGGAGGAGACAGCATGTCAGAGGAAAACAAAACCTATCCTGTGTTAAAGGATGCAACCAAGAACGCATGGGCAGATGCGGCTAAGTATAAATCCATGTATGAACGCAGTGTTTCCGACCCGGAAGGGTTTTGGGGCGATGAAGGCAAGCGTCTTGATTGGATGAAGCCTTATACAAAGGTTAAAAATACAACCTTTGAATATCCTGATGTCTCCATCAAATGGTATGAAGATGGCACTTTGAACGTCAGTGCAAACTGCATTGATCGCCACTTGGAAAAACGTGGCGATCAAACAGCCATTATCTGGGAAGGCGACGACCCTTCTGAAGACATGCATATTACCTACAAACAATTACATGAACATGTCTGCAAGCTCTCCAATGCCATGAAGGCGCAAGGCGTCAAAAAAGGTGATCGCGTTACATTATATATGCCGATGATTCCGGAAGCAGCTTACGCAATGCTTGCGTGTACCCGCATTGGTGCGGTTCACTCGATTGTTTTTGGGGGCTTCTCGCCTGACGCACTTGCTGGCCGCTTGGTCAATTGTCAGTCAGAATACATCATTACAGCTGACGAAGGTCTG